>JBAXTQ010000081.1:0-14609 GCA_037130115.1 Methylococcaceae bacterium | reverse complement strand
TTTAATCCATATTGCGAGCATTCCATCACCCAATCTCTTGGCTGAACGGTCGCTTGATAGTGTCGTTGAGAACCAAGATGATTTTCAGGATGGATTTGGCAATGAATACTCCATCGCAATTTTTTCATCCATTACCGGCGTCCAATGGTATCTGGAACGCTATCCAGACGATGATAATATTTTGATGAGTCTACACTACAGGGTAAAGCTAAATGAAAACTAAGCATTATGATGTTTTCATTGAAGCGGTAGGCGTAATTAGAAAAAAAGCATCATCTTCAGATGACTATATCAATAAACTGCTGTTTGCCAATGTGGTGACGGTTTTTGAAACTTATTTGCATGGCATCGCACTTTCTTTAATGGAAGCAGACGGCAAGATTATCCAGCAGGTTGCTGGCTCCAAAAAATTTAAAACGCAAACCATCTATTTGCATAAAGCCTTAAGTTGGGATTTGGGAAAGTACGTCATATCTTTAGTGAATAAAATTTTTTTTCATAATCTTTCAGAAGTTGAACCGCTTTTCCGCTAGGCTTTCGATGTTCAGATCATCATTAAAGATGAGATTTTGAAAATCATTGAAGTCAGACATGATGTCATTCATCGTAATGGCTACACAAAAAAAGGTGAATCTTGCGGCATCAATAAAGATAGGGTAATAGCAGCCGCTGATGAATTTGAGCATCTTGTAAACGACATCGATAACAAGTTTATTATAAAACATGCACAGGTTTTGATGTGAACTCTATGCGTATCGAGAAGAACAGCAGGTAGTCTTGATGAAGTAAAACGGAATCGAGGAAATAGGTTTCAATCATCCTCGATTCCACTGCGTTACATCGAGGCTACTGGCTTCATCATTTATTATTTAACGGTCACATGGCTAAAATCATCCCCCGCATCTTCGGCGGCCTGGGCAATCAGCTATTCTGCTATGCCGTAGCCCGCCGTTTGGCGCTGGTCAATAAAGCCGAACTGGTCATTGATGATGTCAGTGGTTTTGCCTATGACACTGACTACCAACGTCAGTATCAACTTGACCATTTCAGCATACCTTGCCGCAAGGCAAGTTCTGTTGAATTGTTAGAGCCGTTTCCGCGCATTCGCCGTTACCTTAAACGTCGCTTTAACCAGCGCCTGCCGTTCGCACAACGTAGCTATCTTGTGCAAGAAGGTATAGACTTTGACCCGCGCCTGCTGGATTTTAAACCGCAGGGCACGACCTATTTGGAAGGCTATTGGCAAAGCGAAGCTTACTTTAAGGATATAGAAGACACGATCCGCGCGGATTTACGGATTATCCCGCCGACCGATGCAGCTAACTTGGTAATGGCCGCGCAAATACGGGACTGTATGGCGGTGGCGGTGCATGTGCGTTTTTTTGATGCGCCGTCTGAGGCTGATATCAACAATGCACCCGGTACTTACTACGATCGCGCCGTGGCGTTGATGGAAACGCTCACGCCTAAGGCGCATTATTTTGTGTTCTCTGACCAACCCGAAGCCGCCCGGGTCTGCATCCCTTTGTCGGATGAGCGCATTACCCTAGTGATGCAAAACCAGAGCGATAAAAACGCCTATGCCGACTTGTGGCTAATGACACAATGCCAGCATTTTATCATTGCCAATAGCACGTTTAGTTGGTGGGGGGCATGGCTAGCGGAGTACGCAGAAAAACAGGTGATTGCGCCGGGGTTTAAAATTACGGCTACCAGACGAATCACATCGTGGGGCTTTAAGGGCTTGTTGCCGGATGAGTGGATTAAAATATAAAGATGATTTATTTTTTTATCGTTCTCACACACCAGCGTTACTACTACCTACAGTTAAGTGAAATTTGTTTAAAAATGGAGTGCAACCGCTTTAGCTGTTGCCTGCAAAACAGCTAAAGCGGTTACACTCTAGTCGCATTATTATAGCTTATCGTTCCCATGCTCCAGCGTGGGAATGCAGTCAGCGACGCTCCAGCATCGCAAGCCTTGTATAATCTGGGTTGGCGCTATTCAAGCGCTGGTTTTTAGACGGGATAGCTGGGTGATGGCTAGGGATGCCAAGTGTTGATGTCGATGCTGGAGCGTCTGGGCCTGCATTCCCACGCTGGAGCATGGGAACGATGCGTGCTGGAGCATGGGAACGATGTGTCTCGGTGAATGGGTACATTACGTAAACAATATTAGTAGCCAGGCTATGCTGGAAGTTAATAATAGAGTATAGTTTCTCAAAATCAATGAAATAGCGGGTGATGGTTTCTGTTAGAGTATTTATGGGATGCACTCAATTGCGCGATTAGATAATTAAGCCAACAGTACCGGGTCTTCTGTTCGCACCAACGGAAGGCTAGGGGGAAATGCCGACAGGCCATAGCCATAAAGGCTTACAGAGAATCATAATATACCGGGTTTTCCGTTGGCATCAACAGACATCCCGTTTGCACTAACGGACATTCCGTTTGCACTAACGGACATTCCGTTAGCCCTAACGGATAGTCCGTAAGCATCAACAGACAGTCCGTGCGTGTCAACGGACAGTCCGTACCTACTAACAGAAGCCTTGTCCCCGCGTCCGCACCATCAGACGCCAGGTACAAAAGAAAAAGCGCCCGAAGCCAGCGCCAAGGGTGTCAGAAAATAGTTATCAATACCGTCATTTAATTCAATTACTAAGGAGAGCAACATGCCTAAGTCCACTTTTATTCCCCGTTCAGATCATGATTTTTTAGCTTGGATGGATCATTTTATCAACAATCTGCCCCCGGATTATGATATCAAACCCTCTAACTTGGCTGCTATGAAAGCGGCGTGCGAGGACTTTACAATAAAAATCGCCCAAACCAACGATGCCGCAGCACTCGCCAAACAAGCCACAGCCGACAAAACAGCCAGCCGTAATCATATAGAAGCCTTGATTCGGGTAGTGGTGCGGCAGATCAAAGCGCATTCTGATTACACCGAAGGCCGGGGCGCAAAGTTGGGCATTATAGGCCCCGAAGACAGCTATAATCTGGCCACCTCCAGCCCTGTCTTGACCGGCATTGATCAAACCGGTGGACAGGTTCTTATAAACTTTATCAAATATAAAAGTGACGGGATTAATATTTACTCCCAACGTGAAAACGATACCGATTGGGTATTGTTGGCCCGCGCTACCATCTCGCCCTATTTGGATAATCGACCTCTGCTTCAGGTCGGCAAACCCGAGCTTCGCCGTTATACCGCCGTCTTTATGCTACAAGATCACGAGATTGGCCGGTACTGCGATGATCTTGTTATCAATTGCGCTCCTTAAAAAGTCAGATAACTTAACTGATTGGCAATACTCGCGGGATAGGGTTTGTAGCTGTGCAACGCTTCGTTAAGTTATAAAGACGCACACAAGATGAAAATACTCGTAGTGGGTGATGGGCATTCTGCGATCCATGAGGTAGCCGTGGTTGAAGCCTTCAAAAAATTAGGTCACCAAGTTGAAGCGTTTTATTGGTATGACTACTTCAATTCGCAAAATTCATTTGTTCGCCTATGGCAGCGTGTTCAAAACAAATTTATTATCGGCCCTACGCTAAATAGATTAAATACTGACCTGATTAAGGTGGCAGCAGAGTTTAATCCAACGTTGATATTTGTATATCGCGGCACGCATGTCATACCTGAGACTATCACAAAGATTAAGCAAAAACTGTCTGGCTGCGTGGTGTATGGTTATAATAATGATGATCCCTTTGCCGCAGGTCATCCGCCTTGGCTTTGGCGGCACTTTTTGAAAAGCGTACCCAAGTATGATTTGGTGTTGGCTTATCGCCATCATAATCTGGATGATTTTATAAAAATAGGCGCTAGGCGTGTTGAATTATTAAGGTCATGGTTCTTGCCTGAGTTACATAAACCACCCATCGGTAAAATATTATCATATAAAAGCGATTGTGTTTTTATCGGGCATTATGAAAATGATGGTCGTGCTGGTTGCTTAGAAGAACTAATACTGAGCGATGTACAGGTAAAATTGTTTGGTCCTTATAAAGGATTGAAAAAATCGGGTTGGGATATTCCAATTAGTAAATCAAAATTATTAGCAAGTTTATTGCCTGTGTCATATTTACAGGGTCATGACTATGTCCAAGCGATTAGCGAAGCTCCAATAGCCTTATGCTTTCTTTCAAAATTAAATAAAGATACCTATACGCGAAGATGCTTTGAAATTCCTGCTATCGGAGCCGCACTTTTTTCAGAGTATTCTGACGACTTGGCTTCATTATTTATTGATGGTAAAGAAGCCGTGTTTTTTAAAAACAAAGAAGAACTCGTCAGCAAAGTTCAGTATTATCTTTCGCATTTGGATAAATTGGATGAAATTCGTATACACGGCTATCAGCGAGTGATGCAAGACGGTCATGATATCTATACTCGACTTAATAATGTTATTAATTTGGTAAAATTATCATGAAAAGTTATTGGATTGGATTCATAAAACAAAGGGGATGCGGCGACTTTCTTTATCTTTGCTGGCGGAAGTTAACATCCTTTTTTGTTAAATTTAAATTTGCCAATTGTGATGATTTAATGCTGTGCGGTGCATATCAAATCAATGGTTATAAATCTATTTCAATCGGTAAGTTGAGTGCGGGTGAGCGGTTTAGAATGGAAGCGATTTCTTACTCATCCAGCCAAACGTTTACGCCAGAAATTGTTATCGGTAGTAATGTCAGCTTTGGATGTGACGTTCATATTGGATGCATTTCAAAATTGACAATTGGGAATAATGTTCTTTGCGGTAGTCATGTTGTAATTCTCGATCATGATCATGGCTGCTATGCTGGCCTTAATAATAGACACTCGGCACCTGGCGAGCCACCTGCAAACAGGATTCTTGCCTCAGCACCTATTGCGATTGCTGATAACGTACACATTGGTGAATACGTCGTAATTTTGAAAGGTATTGAAATAGGTTTGGGTTCCGTAATCGGAGCGGGATCAGTTGTTACTCGCTCAATTCCAGCTAATTGTCTTGCAGTTGGAAATCCGGCAAAGATAATTAAACAGTTCGATTTTAGTAAGAAACAGTGGATCAATATATCCAATAAATTGAATGAGGATATCAAGTGAAATTATTGTCAAAAATCAAATGGTCATTGAGGAGGATTAATATTCCTGTTGAAGATAGAGACTTGGTTCTTGAGGTTGGTTCAGGTGGTAATCCTTATCCAAGATCAAATGTTCTTCTTGATGCTTACGAGGAAACAAGGGAAAGGTTTTGGGTCCCTTTAATTCATGATCGCCCCACTGTTTTATCCTTTGGCGAAAATCTACCTTTTAAAGATAAGGCTTTTGATTACGTGATCGCTGCGCATGTATTAGAACATACGCCCGATCCTGAAAAGTTCTTGGCTGAGTTACAGCGCGTAGCGCGTGCCGGTTATATTGAAACACCGGATGCTTTTATGGAACGGATTAATCCCTATAAAGACCATAGACTTGAAGTTACAATACGTAATGGGGGTTTGGTTATCCGAAAAAAGCCAGCGTGGATTTATGATAATGACTTGGTTGAGCTCTATGAACAACGCGCCAAGGTCATCATTACCGCTGAAACGATACCGCAGCATGCGGCTGAATTTCACATGCGTTATTTCTGGCAAGATAAAATCAAGTTCAGCATCGTTAATCCGGAGGTGGATGCGACATGGGCATCGCCATCGCCATCGCAGAGTCTCGATACCCCCCAGAAATTGGGTATTAAAGCCAAATATCGTCTTCTATTACTGTGTCTTATTCGAACCTTATTTTCACAAGGCCGCAGGAATGCAAAGCTGGATATTTTGCCATTAATGCATTGCCCCAAATGTCATTCAGAAAATCTGGAGCGCCAGTCAGCAACGGAAATTGTTTGCAGGGACTGTAAATCACAGTTTAATCAAAGAGGGAATGTTTTTTACATGCAACCTAACATAACAGGAAACGAGCAATGAATCGCCCACTGCTTTCTATTTGTATACCAAGCTATAACCGACCACAGCAGATTGTTGATCTTTTGAAATCCATTGATTGCGACCCGGCAAAGGTAGAGATTGTCATTTGTGAAGATAAATCACCACAAAGGGAGCAAATAGGTGCCGCTGTAGAGTTATTTGCCAACGGTTCAAAATATCAGCTTCATTTTTTTGAAAATGAGAAGAATTTTGGCTTTGATGGTAATTTGCGCAGATTGGTAGAACGCGCAACGGGAAAATTTGTCATGTTTATGGGTGATGATGATTGGTTTGTACCCTTGGCACTTGATAAATTTCTAAATTTTCTGATTGAACACAAGGATATAAAATATATACTCCGGTCGTATTTAACTGTCCATTCAGATGGCCATACCGAGAATTTTCGTTACTTGCCTTGCATGACCACGTTACCTAGTGGTGAAGCGACTGTTGCCTGGCTTTTTAAACGCAGTGTAACAATCTCTGGCTTTACCATTTCCAGAGATGACGCGCTAAGCTTTTCCACTGATGAACTTGATGGCACGTTGTTGTATCAGGTCTATTTAATGGCACAAATATGCCTTAAAAATGAATCAATCTATTATGATGTGCCTTTCGTACAAACTGCGCAGTCCTTTCGAGAAGATAAGCCAAATTTTGGCGCTGCCGAAGCTGAAAAGAGCCGTTACACACCCGGTACTGTTTCCCATGATAATTCCATTAACTTTACCAAAGCTTATTTTGAACTGACTGCTTATCTGGATAAGCAACATGGAACACATCTTACTCCTCTAGTACTAAATAATCTTTCCAAGTATTCGTATCCTTTTCTTTCTATTCAGCGCAAACGGGGTATTAGCTCTTTTTTGCGCTATGCGAAAAGGTTGGAAACTGAGGCTGGTTTTGGCTGCACCGTTTATTTTTTTATTTATAAGTGGGCTCTGGTTCTATTTGGGGAGAATATTTGTGATCGAATTATTGCCCGCATTAAACAAGGGGTTGGCTATGCACCCAATTTTTAAAACCTGACTGAATTATTTACCAATAGGAGGATAGTTTATGAACCCTGATGCAGGACGGGATTTGCAATCTCGACCGCAACGTTTGCTGTTGCCATTATATTTATGAAAGAAAACGTCGCGGAAAGAAACATACCAGCACCTGTTTTTCATACCATTGGCCACAGGTTCGGAGGTCTTAAAACTTGCGGATCTTGGGTCTTTCAGTAAAGATGTTTATTAGCTTTGTGCATTTCACGGCCATTTTAGGCAATCTATCTTTATGTGCGGCATCGTCGGAATAGTCTCTAATATCCCCCAATCCCAACGTGCCTGGCTGGCTATTGGCCGCGACGCCATGACTCATCGCGGCCCGGATGATGCCGGTGAATGGTGGTCGGAGGATGGTCGGGTGGGGCTGGCGCAGAGACGGCTATCCATCATTGATCTTTCGCCTGCGGGGCATCAGCCGATGCACGATGCTACCGGGGCGCTTAGTATCGTTTTTAATGGTGAAATTTATAACTTCGTCGAGTTGCGCGGGCAACTGATCACCAAGGGGCATGGTTTTAAATCACATTCTGATACCGAAGTGATCCTTGCCGCTTATAGCGAATGGGGCGCAGATTGCCTGTCGCGCTTGAATGGCATGTTTGCTTTTGCGCTTTATGATGCAAGGCAACAAACCATTTTGCTGGCTCGTGATCGTGCCGGGGAAAAGCCGCTTTTTTATCACCAGGCTAACGGTGTGCTGCGTTTTGCCTCGGAACTAAAGGCAATGCTTGCAGACCCCGCCTTGCCAAGACGGCTTGATCCGGAAGCATTGGATTGCTATCTGGCTATGGGTTACGTGCCCGGTGAGCGATGCATTCTGCAAGGCTTTAACAAGCTGCCACCGGCACATGCCCTGCACTTTGATTTACACAACGGTGTTGCCAAGATTTGGCGTTATTGGCAATTGCCGGAGCTGACTAACGAACTACAAGACCCGTTAGATGAAATTGCCCTGCTGGATGAACTGGAGGCGCTGTTGGAAGATGCCGTCTGCCGTCAGTTGGTGGCCGATGTGCCGGTGGGGGTGCTGCTCAGCGGCGGAGTGGATTCCAGCTTGATTACGGCTATGGCCGTGCGGGCTTCAAATCAGGTGCAGACTTTTACTATTGGCTTTCCTGGCCATGGCAAGCTGGATGAGACGGCTCATGCCCGTCTGATAGCCAAGCACTTTGGCACCCGCCATACCGAACTGATGGCTGAAGATGCCTCGGCGGATTTGCTGCCGCGTCTTGCCCACCAGTTTGATGAGCCGATAGTGGATTCATCGATGATTCCCACTTTTTTGGTCAGCCAGTTGGTGCGCCCACATTGCACAGTGGCATTAGGTGGTGATGGAGGCGATGAGTTATTTGGCGGCTATGGGCATTATAGCCGCTTGTTATGGATGCAGAAGCGACTGGGGTTAATGCCTAATAACGTGCGCCAGGGCATCGCCGTTGCCGCCGAAACGCTGTTACCGGTGGGCTTTAAAGGCCGTAACTGGTTGCAGGGCTTGGGTGTGGATTTGGATAACGGCCTGCCGCTGATTGCCTCGTACTTTGATGCCAGCACCCGCCGACGCTTGTTGGTTGCGCAACCTGACTGGCACACACTGGCAGAAGACGTGCTAAAAGGCAGGATACCGGCTCACCCCGATCTGCTACAACGCGCTACCCGTATGGATTTTGTCAACTATCTGGCGGAAGATATTTTGGTCAAGGTGGATCGCGCCAGCATGCTCAATTCTCTGGAGGTGCGGGCACCGTTGCTGGATTATCGCCTGATTGAATTTGCTTTTGGAAAAGTGCCAACGCATTTAAAAGCGACCCGGACGGACAAGAAAATACTGCTCAAACGCTTGACCGCTCGCATACTGCCACCGGAGTTTGACCGCCAGCGTAAGCAAGGCTTTTCAATACCGCTGGGCGAATGGCTGAAAGGTGGGGCGTTTCGTGCGTTGTTTAATGAAGTGCTGCGTGACCCGCAATGCAGCTTTGATGCGGGTACTGTAGACGGGTTGTTGCGTGGACAGGTTCGAGGACGCAGCAATAGTGAACGGTTATTTGCTTTGGTGTTGTTTGAGTTATGGCGGCAGGAATATGGGGTTACTTTTTGATGGTATTGGTTTCTGCACTTTATAAGGCATTAAAATGTGTGATCCCCAAGAATAGATTTGGCGATTGGTTGTTGGGTTATCTATTATTTGTCCATAGCCATAAAAGACTGCCATCCAAGCAGATGCTTTTTAATGATGTGTTTTTTAAAATTAAAACATCAGATGAGTTGTTGGATCCCTTGCGGGTATTCGTTACTGATAAAGAGCATCTAAAGCACTATGTTAAAGCTATTGTCGGCGATCAGTATAATGTGCCAACAATAGCGATTATCAGGAATAAGTTAGCGGTTAAGCACTATCACTTTCCACCTGATTGCGTGATTAAACCTACGCATTTAAGCGGCGCAATTATCATCAGAAAAAACAACGCGTCAGTTGATGTTGATAAAATTGTAAGCTGGTTCGATATTAACTATTATGAAATTACTCGCGAAATTAATTATAAATTTCTCAGGCCTAAAGTCATCATTGAGCCATTAATATTTGGTGGTGATAATGTCGATCTTTATAGTTTTTTTTGTTTAAAGGGTGTTCCCAAGTTAATTCAGTTAAGCGTTAATTGCTTGACTGCGCGTAAAAATACTTTTTTTGATATGGCATGGCATGAACTGGACTTTACTATGCTGGCACCAATAATCATGGAACCTATCAACAAACCTGACAATCATTTGGAAATGCTAATGATCGCTGGCAAGTTAAGTGCCGGCTTTAGCTTTGTGCGTATCGATATGTATAGCGATGGTAAAAATTGTTTGATTGGCGAGATCACTCACTGCGATGGCAGCGCCAATGCCGCTTTTAGCCCAAAGTCAGGCGAAAATATCGCATCACACATTATTTTTGGTTAATCGATGTCGGTCATGGGTTACAACCCAGATCGAAATATCTAAAGACGTTAATAGCTTTAAAACCTGAGTGACGGAGTTGCAAATACCGTTCCGCTTCGGGAGAGTGCGATTATTTTTTTGATAATGTTCTGATTTGTTTGATGGTGATGGAATCTTGGGGTTAACTTTAATTAAAGCACGGGTCGTTACGTGAAAAAAAATAACAGCACTTTATCAGGGTTGGTTATCGGGATTGATGCCGCTAACCTGCGGCAGGGTGGTGGAGCTACCCATCTGGTTGAACTGTTACGCGCGGCAAAGCCGCAAGAACAGGGGGTTGCCCAAGTGCTGGTTTGGGGTAATACCAGTATCCTTGCTGCACTTGAAGACCGCCCCTGGTTAGTCAAGCTGTGTCCTCCAGTACTTGACCAGGGCTTGTTTAAACGTATTCTTTGGCAAAAGTTTACACTTTCGAAAGCGGCACGGGCGGCGAGTTGCGATTTGCTATTTGTACCCGGTGGCAGTTATGCTGGCAGTTTTAAACCCGTAGTGACGATGTGTAGGAATATGTTGCCGTTTGAGTGGCGGGAATTGAAGCGGTATGGTGTGTCTTTGATTACACTGCGACTACTGTTATTACGCCTGTCGCAGTCCCGTTCTTTTCTACACGCCGAGGCAGTCATCTTTCTGACCCATTATGCCAAAGGCGATGTGTTAAATATCATCGGGGCTTTGCAGGGTAAAACGGCCATTATCCCGCACGGTCTTAGCACTCGGTTTCATAATGCGCCAAAGATTCAGCATTCTATTACTGATTACACTTTTTATAATCCTTACCGCTTAATTTATGTTTCCATCATTGACCAATACAAGCATCAATGGCTGGTGGTGGAGGCAGTTGCAGCATTGCGCAAACAGGGTTTACCGGTGGTGCTTGATTTGGTCGGGCCGGCTTATCCGCCTGCTCTTGCACGGCTGAATAAATGCCTTAAGCAATGGGATTCGGAGCAAAGCTGGGTGAGTTATCACGGCGCAATAGCCTATAACGAACTGCATCAGAAATATGCACAGGCAGATTTGGGGGTTTTTGCCTCAAGTTGCGAGAATATGCCTAATATACTGCTGGAGACCATGGCTGCGGGTTTGCCGGTGGCCTGCTCTAACCGTGGCCCGATGCTGGAGGTGCTGGGTGACGCGGGTGTTTATTTTGACCCTGAACAATCGGATGAAATTGCCCTCGCTTTGCGCAAGTTGATTGAGTCACCGCAATTGCGGACTGCTTTGGCACAAGCGAGTTATGATCGCGCCCATCAATATACTTGGCAGCGCTGTGCAGAGAATACTTTTGCATTTTTGGCAGCGATTTCCTTGCAACATAAGACGGGCTGATGTGCGGCATTGTAGGGTTATCCGGCGGTTGTCTTGAGGGTCTAGCTGCGGCCAATGATCTTTTGGCGCATCGTGGCCCGGATGATTCTGGTGTGTTTGTGGATGCAGTTGCCGGCGTTGGTATGGGGCATCGTCGGCTTTCAATTGTTGATCTTTCACCACTCGGGCATCAACCGATGCTGGGTGCCGATGGCGCAGTGGTGCTGGTATTTAACGGCGAAATCTATAACTTTCGTGAGCTACGGGCTGATTTGGAAGCGCAGGGGGTGGGCTTTAGGGGGCACTCTGATACGGAGGTGCTGCTGAATTTGTATCTGGCAAAAGGCGAGGCGATGCTGTCGCAGCTTAACGGTATTTTTGCCTTTGCATTGTGGGATAGCCGTAAACAGGCGCTGTTGCTTGCCCGCGATGCGCTGGGCGTAAAGCCGCTTTATTATACGGCGCTAAACGGGCGCTTTACTTTTGCCAGCGAGCTTAAGGCGTTGCTGCATTTGGTGCCAGAGGTTCGTGAGTTGGACGTGGCATCGTTGCACCGTTACTTAAGTTTTTTGTGGTGTCCGGGTGAGGGTACGCCGCTTAAAGCGGTGCGTAAACTGCTGCCGGGTGAGGCAATGTGGGTGCGTGCAGGGCAAATTGAACGGCGCTGGACGTGGTATCAGTTGCCGGTCTTTCGGGGTATGGCGGCGGATCTGAAGCAACCAGCGGCGCTGACGGGAACGGAGTTTTATCTGCGTCAGGCGGTGCAGCGTCAAATGGTGGCCGATGTGCCGGTAGGGGCATTTTTGTCCGGCGGTCTTGATTCCAGCGCGGTAGTGGCTTTTGCCCGCGAGCTAAATCCGGACATCTATTGCTTTACCATTGAGGCGTTGGGTGGGCAGGACGCGGGCGCAATTGATGATTTACCTTATGCACGGCAGGTAGCGCAACACCTGGGCGTACCGCTGGAGGTGGTGCGTATTGATGCCGACCGTATGGCAAGCGATTTGGAACGCATGGTGGCGCAACTGGACGAGCCGTTGGCTGATCCGGCCCCGCTTAATGTACTTTACATCAGTCAATTGGCGCGAGAGCAAGGTATCAAGGTATTACTGTCCGGTACGGGAGGGGATGACCTGTTTACCGGGTATCGCCGTCATCGGGCGGTGCAGGCGGAGCGTTATTGGGACTGGCTGCCGCACGGCATGCGCAACGGCTTGACACAGCTAAGCGCCGGACTGGATCAGCACCGGGCTTGGGGGCGTCGTTTGGGTAAGCTGTTTAGCGGTGCGGCGCTAGCCGGTGATGAGCGTTTGGTTAATTATTTTCGCTGGGCGCGAGAGGCGGATTTGTGGGCGCTTTACACGCCGGAAGCCAGAAATGTATTGGATGATGAGCTGGCGGCTACGCCCATGCTGGATTTTTTGCAACCTCTACCGGATAGCGTTGCGCCGTTAGAACGGCTGTTGGCACTGGAGCAACGCTTCTTTTTGGCAGATCACAATCTGATTTATACGGATAAAATGTCGATGGCGGTGGGCGTGGAGGTGCGGGTGCCGTTTCTCGATCTTGATTTGGTGGAGTTTGCAGCCCGCATACCTGTAGGACTTAAACAGCGAGGTAGTGTGGGTAAATGGATTTTAAAAAAGGCGATGGAACCGTATTTGCCACACGAAGTGATTTATCGCCCCAAGTCCGGTTTTGGCGCACCGCTGCGCCGCTGGATGCGCCACGACCTGCGCGAGTTGCTGGGCGATGTGTTGTCTGTGGGCAGTCTGCAACGGCGCGGGGTGTTTGACCCGGCAGCAGTACAGCGCTTGATAGCTGCCAATGATGCCGGCAAGGTCGATGCAGCTTATACCCTGTTGTCGCTGTTGTGTATTGAGATTTGGTGCCGGGCTTATCTGGATTGAAAGGTGTTATTGGAGACAGCATGAATAACGAAAAACAAGAAGTGCATGATTTTTGGAATCAGGCATCCTGCGGCGAGGCGTTGTACCTGCCGTGTAACGATAAGGCGGGTTATCTGGCACAGGCTCAGGCACGTTATGAGCTTGAAGGCCGGATGATTTTTGATTTAGCCCATTTTGAGGAAGCCAAGGGCATGAAAGTCCTTGAAGTGGGAGTCGGACTGGGCGCGGATCATCAACAATTTGCCGAGGCAGGAGCTGACCTTTATGGTATCGACCTGACAGAACGTGCCATTGAGCATACGCGCAGGCGTTTTGCAGCCTTTGGCTTGTTATCCAATTTGGCGGTGGGGGATGCAGAAAACCTCGATTTTCCGGATAACACGTTTGACCAGGTTTATTCTTGGGGCGTGCTGCATCATAGTCCGAACACAGCCCAAGCTGTTGCTGAAGTGTGGCGGGTGCTGAAACCAGGCGGTGTGGCAAGTATTATGATTTACCATAAATACAGTCTGGTTGGACTAATGCTCTGGGTGCGCTATGCGCTGTTGGGGTTGCGACCCTGGCTTAAACTGTCGGACATTTATGCACACCACATGGAAAGCCCCGGCACCAAGGCTTATTCTGTCGCCGAGGCGCGTCAGTTGTTTTCCGCTTTTAAAGAAGTACAGACACAAACGCTATTGAGCCACGGCGACCTGTTGGAGTCAAACGCCGGGCAACGGCATCGGGGCGGCTTACTAACACTGGCGCGGAAAATATGGCCCCGTTGGCTGATTCGGCGGTTGTTTCCTTATGCTGGTATTTTTATGTTGATAGAAGCGCGGAAGTGATGGTTTTATAGCGCTTTTCTTTATCGATCCTATGCCGACCTTATCGTTCCCATGCTCCGGCGTGGGAATGCAGTCAGCGACGCTCCAGCGTCGCAAGCCTTAAGTAGTCCGGTTATGCGGCCTTGGCTGGGTATTGGCGTTATTTAAGTGTTGGTTTTTAGGCGTGGCAGGCGGGTGTTGCTGTCGACGCTGGAGCGTCTGGGGCTGCATTCCCACGCCGGAGCGTGGGAACGAGATGTGTGGGAGTGTTGGAGCATGGGAACGAGAGGTCAGGGAGTGGCTAGTAGTTGGCTGGCTTTATAAGCCGTTAATCGTCTTTGAAAATATCTGATAATTGTTGGGCGTCAATAGCGAGGTCAAACCAACGTTCAATTGCCTCCACTGGTGCATTGGAAATTAAACAGGTTATGTCAGCAGGAATGGCACCAAAGCGCTTTGACAATAGTCTTTGCAAAGACAGCATTTCACCTTTTAGTTCACCTTTTATTTCACCTTTTAGTTCACCTTTTAACTCACCTTCTGCTATATAGGCCAGTGCCCATTGTTCCAGTCTATCTGCCAACATGA
>JBAXTQ010000080.1:0-14808 GCA_037130115.1 Methylococcaceae bacterium | reverse complement strand
GCGGCTTCATCAAAGGAAGCGGGGACGGTAATAACAATATCCTGTTGTTCCAAAGGCGCATCAGGAAATTTGTGTCCCCATACGGTGCGAATATGCGCCAGATAACTGGCACTGGCATCAATCGGTGACACTTTGCTGATTTCATCACTACTACCCCACGGTAAAATTTCGGCACTGTGATCAACCGAAGGATGTGATAGCCAGCTTTTAGCACTGGTAACAAAGCGTCCTTTAGATTTAGCGCCTAATAAGCGTGCGGCCTCACCAATAACCGGTGCTTCATCTGAAGATGACGCGTCACTGCGGTAACTGGGGAAAGCAATATCGGCAGCCGATAACTCGCCCGGTGCAGGATGATAACGTACCGACGGCAACAACGGTCTGGCTGCGACTTGCCCAGGTGCAATCAACTGTTCAATGGCTAACAGTTGTATTTCCTGAGGCGTTTTTTGAGCGTCACTGTAAGCAACAACCGTATGGGTTGTGCCCAAGTCGATACCGACTACATAAAAGGGGGTTTTGTTTTTCACAATAAGTGTTATGTTTATATATTAAGTTCACCACAAAAAAGTGAATGAATAGTCAATTCATTCGAAAACCTGTCCGCCATTCGGGTGATTACCATGGCTTGGTATTTAAATAGTGTAAAGTTTTTTTGAAAACAAGGTCTAATTTTTTTATGATGTCCGGCTTGTTTAAACGGCTTATCGCTTCAAAAAGGCCGACCTTGCCAGCATTTAACAGAAGACTGTTTTATGTATTTCTATTAAGTACCCCTCTTTAAAAAAGAGGGGTTAGGGGAGATTTTATTAGATAAATCCCCCTCAATCGCCGGAGGTGAATACTTACTTTTATGTTTTTATGGGTGGACTTGATGAGTATTATTGAATTGTTACCAAACGCGCCACAAGATTATAATGTTGTTACTCTTTTTTTTATTCAGTAGTCAAATTAAGACTTAATCCAACTATTGGGTTAAAATGATAAGGATAATAATCCTACTGTCTTTTGGTCGGCGTTTCATTTTTAAATCGTGTGTTTTTCTGAGGTCGTTGTATGCGTAAAAAACTTATTACCTTTACCGGGGGTGCAGCACTGCTCCTT
This sequence comes from Methylococcaceae bacterium, assembly GCA_037130115.1. Taxonomy (GTDB): domain Bacteria; phylum Pseudomonadota; class Gammaproteobacteria; order Methylococcales; family Methylomonadaceae; genus Methylobacter_C. The sequence continues at coordinate 13,704 of JBAXTQ010000080.1, read as the reverse complement.
ATGCATGCCTGGAGCCAGGCTGCCACTGATTTGCCACCTTCAGCCAAGGTTGATTTAGGTCCGGTTGAAGAAGTCTGTTCTGAATTTACTGATCCGGAATGGCGTAAAGAACAGATGATTGATGGCGTGACCATACAAGAATCCAAGCTCTGCAACCCTGACAATCCGGCTGATATTGCCGCCTTTGTTAAAGGCACCAACGGCGTTTCAATGGAAACCCTGATGGCAACGCAACTGGCCGCTGACGCTGTTACCATGTCTGACGATATGGATGGTGACGGCGATCCTGATAAAATCATTATCAAACTGGAAGTGGTTGAACTTAACGGTCATTCGCCGGATATAAAAGAGCCTATAACTACTTACGACATTTCCCCGGGCATACAACCGACGTTTTGGGTTTATGCACCTAAGACCCGCGACATGTCGACTAAAAGCCTTTACGAAAGAGAGGCTAATCCCTTGTTGCGCGTACCGTCTCCGGTTATTCGTGTTGAACAGGATGACGTGGTTTGGATCGTTTTGGAAAACACGCATTATTTACCGCACTCCATTCATTTACATGGCATAGATCATCCTTTTATGGATATGAGCGGCACCGGTAATGATGGAGTGGGGCAAACCAGCAACATGGACACCATGCCTGGCCAAAGTAAAACCTACGTTATCAAGCCGCGTCAACCGGGCACCATGTATTACCATTGCCATGTGCAACCGCATACCCATATCCCCATGGGCTTGCAGGGTATTTTTGTGGTTGAAGAAAATCGCCCCAACAATTGGCCGCAAACGCTTAATGTCGGTGCAGGGCAAGTGCGTCATCCTTCGGTAGCGGTGCTTGAAAAATATGCACGGGAATATGATTTGCACTACCAATCGGCCGATAAAGAATTGCATGAACTGGTTGCCAGATCAGCCAATGATCCGCGTCTGATTGCCAAGCACATGAACACGGAATATGACATCACCGATGCCACCGATGACTATTTCATGCTCAATGGCCGCTCTTTCCCTTATACCTTAAGGGAATCGTTGATTCACATGGAAGAAAATCAAAAGGTAAAGTTGCGTGTTTTAAACGGTCATACCGAATCGTTTGCGATGCATATTCATGGACATAAACCGACTGTCACCCATTATGATGGCGTTGATAATGGCCCGGGTTCCTATATCCAACGGGACGTTCATGGCATGGTTCCGGCCCAACGTTTGGATTTGGAATTAAGCGGTGTAGATGATGGTTTAAACAGCTTTGGACAAGGTATCTGGATGTTTCATGACCACGTTGAAAAATCGTTTACCACCGATGGACATGGCGAAGGCGGTGATATTAGCCTGGTTGTCTATAAAGGCTTTGTTGATGACAGAGGTATTCCTTTGGCACACGGCATGAGCTTGGCACCTTATTTTTCCAAATCCTTATGGCAAGGAAAATACCCTATCTGGCAAGATTATGACGCTTTTCGCAGTTTGGGCTTGCCTGATCTGAAAGCAGAAATTACGCCCTCTAAAGTAGCTGTGCAAACGGTCGTTGAAAAAGCCTCGGATGCTGTATTTGCCAATCAACAAGAAAGCTCATCAGCATTCGAAAAATTATTTTATGGCTTGGTGATGGGATTATTGGGCTATACAGTCGTCGTGAAACGTCGCCCGCTTGTGGATTATGCACTGAAGCTTGTTGAAATTGCACGTAGCAAGCTGATGAAAAAATAAATCCGGGATAGATTTCTGCTCAATGTCGTTAAGTTAAGCGCCTCTTGGCAAAACACACCGTTGGCTGAGCGGAGCCGAAGCCGGAAAAATCGCTTCGACTTCGCTCAGCGAACGGCTTAACTTAATGACATTGGATCTCTACATGAAGCGTGACGGGGCTTGCAACCCCGTTACTCACGTTTTAAAAGTTATTTAACCCTTCAAACGTTTCAGTCGGGGTTGCAAACCCATACGCATCAAACTAAGGCATTTTTCTCGTGTCTACACGGTGGTACATGAACAGTGATGCTGTAGGAGCGGGCCGCGCCCGCGAAATTTCGGCAGTAATGCCTAAGTTGTAGCGTATTCATCGCGGGCGCGGCCCGCTCCTACATTCCTTAGCTTGATGCGTATGGGTTGCAAACCCCGACCGGCATCGTAGTAAATAAATCAATACAACATACTGATTAATTTCGTATTTTTCGTGGATAAACCGGTTTTTACAGGCTAACTACCCAGCAAGGTTTTAACATGAATGGCAACACTGGCCGCTAGCGCCTTGAGGTTATACCCCCCTTCCAATACGGATATCATTTTGCCGTCACAATAGCGGTCAGCAATGTCCATCAACTCTTGGGTAAGCCAACGAAAGTCCTCTTCTACCAGCATAATTGAAGCTAACGGATCGTCTTTATGGGCATCGAAACCTGCGGAAACCAGCAATAGCTGAGGTTTGAAATTTCTTAGTGCGGGTAAAATAATAGTGTTGTATTTTTTTCTGAACTCAATACCGGTATCACCGGCTGCCAGAGGAACATTGATCATATTACCGACACCGGTTTCTTGTGGATAACCTGTGCCTGGGTAATTGGGCATCTCATGGCTGGAGGCATATAAAACAGAAGGTTGTTTATAAAAAGCCGCTTGCGTGCCATTGCCATGATGGACATCAAAATCGACAATGGCAATGCGTTCAAGATGATAATGGCAGCGTGCATATTCGGCCGCAATGGCTATATTATTAAACAAACAAAAGCCCATAGCCAAGTCGGGTTCAGCATGATGTCCGGGTGGACGCACGGCGCAAAAGGCGTTGTTTGCAAGACCTCTCAGCACTTTATCAACCGCATCACAAACAGCGCCTACCGCACGAAAAGCCGCTTTTTCCGAGCCTGGCGACACGACCGTATCATGATCCAGACAGTGTTCACCGTGTTGGGGTATTGCTGCCCGAATAGCCTCAATATGAAACAGCGGATGAATCAGTCTGATTTGTTGTTCAGTCCCCAGTGGCGCCGATACTCTGATTAAACTTGAGAATTCCGGTGCGTCCAGAGCGGTAGTGATGCTTCTGAGCCGATCAGCGCATTCGGGATGGCCGGCACCGGTTTCATGAAACAGAAAATCCGGATGACTATAATAAAATGTCGTCATAACATCTCGCTTTGGAATAAATAACCAACTTAACGATATTATTCACCACGAAGACACGAAGAAAAACCAAAGCAAAATCTTCGTGTTCTTCGTGTCTTCGTGGTGAAATGTCTTAACTTGATGTCTATGCGGTGCGCGATGCGCACCCTACCGCTGCCGGATTGATTCTATTCTAGTACAAGCCCAACTGTAACTGCGCCACTTCTGACATCATTTCCCTGGACCAGGGCGGATCCAGCACAACTTCAACGTCAACACTGGAAACACCGGGCAGCGCACGAATACATTTTTCTACATCGCCTTGTATAACCGGCCCCATACCGCAACCTGGTGCAGTAAGAGTCATCATGATGTGGACGGTATTTTCATCGTCATTGACGGGTTTGACGTTGCAGTAATAAACCAGACCCAGATCAACAATATTGACCGGAATTTCGGGATCATAAACGGTTTTCATCACTTCCCAGCAGTTTTTTTCAACCGCTTCAGGACTGGTTTCTAATACCAGCGTCTGCAAATGATGCGGCTCTTTGCCCAAGGCATCGGCATCGGCACCGTCAATACGCACCATGTGACCTTGCTCTGTGACAACCGTATAATTATTGCCCAAAGATTGGTGAATGGTGACTGACTCACCTTTGCTTAAGGTACTGGGTGTACCGTCAGGAATGGTGACAATATTGACATCTCGGGTTAAAACAAAGCTTTCTCGTTCGGCCATAATAGTGTTATAGGTGAAAGGTTGCAGCTTCAATGGCCTGGCCGGTTACGCCAATACTTTGAGAGCCAAATAAATACAGGTAAGCGGGTGCCAATGATGCCATAGTAGGCAATTTAGCTTTATCTTCTGCAGGATAAGCGCGTTTTCTTAAGGGTGAATCAACAGCCCCTGGTATTAAGGTATTGACCCGGATTTTGTTGGCCGCTTCCAGTTCTTCAGCCAGTATTTTTGCCAAGCCTTCCATGGCTATTTTGGACACCCCATAAGCGCCCGAGTAAGCAGGCGCTTTTCTGGCCGAAGAATCGGAGGTGAAGACAATGGACGCGTGTTGACTTTTTTCCAGCACCGGTAACAACATCCGGGTGAGTATAAAAGCGGCATTCAAATTCACGTTTAACGTTTGCCCCCATTCCTTGGTACCGAATTGGGAGACCGGCGTAAATGAGCTAAATTCTACGGCTGAATGTAACAGCCCTTGCAAGGAGCCGTATTCTTCAGTAAGGGTATTCGCTAATTCCTGGTACTCGTTTTCATTGGCACCGGCAAGGTCAAACGGATAAATAATCGGTTCGGGGGCATTTGCCGCCAAAATGGCATCATAAACCACTTCCAGTTTAGCGATATTTTTATCCAGCAAAATAATATGAGCACCGTTTTTAGCCAGTGCCAAAGCCGCTGTACTGCCCAGACCACCGCCTGCGCCGGTAATTAAAATAACGTGATGTTTTAATGACATAGTGCAGAGTTTATCCAGACTGTTAGTTGTTCAGGTGATTCTATCAAGGCATCAGCGCCCCATGTTTCAGGCATATCACCAGGATTAATATAACCGTAAAGAGCGGCCAGGGTTTTCATTTGGGCATTTTTCCCTGCGGTAATATCATGAGGTGCATCGCCGATATAAACACACTCATAAGGCTTTACGGCCGCTTTTTTGCAGGCTGCCAACATGGGTTCGACATGCGGCTTGGGATTTCCTGTGGTATCACCACTGATAATGCAGGCAGCGCGATCGGTTAAATTGAGAGCGGCCATCAGGGGATTGGTAAATCGCTCCCGCTTATTGGTGACGACGCCCCATTTCAGTCCTTGCGCTTCAATGGCATCCAGCGTGTTTGACATGCCTTTAAAAAAAACAGTATGTTCGGCAATATTGTTTTCATAAATATCCAACATGGTGTCCAGAATATCTGCCCGAACCGCCTCCGATATGGAATGATCCAGGCTTCCGTTAATCATGGCAAGCGCACCGAATGAAATATAGTGTTTAATGGTTGCCGCTTTAACAGGCGTAAACCCATGTTGACTTAAGGCTTTATTCAGGCATAAAACCAAATCCGGCGCGGTATCTACCAAGGTGCCGTCCAGGTCAAACAACACGCAGGATAATTTAAAATCAGTCGGCATCAGCACTTACTCAATACGTTTAAAGGCGGCAATGTAATTAACATCAATGTCTTTGCCCGTGCTGAAGCGTTTGTTAAACGGGTTGTATTCAATCCCTATCATACCTTGAAGCTCAAGACCTACAGCGCGTGCTGACTGGCTAAGTTCAGACGGTTTGATAAAGGTTTTATAATCATGCGTGCCTTTAGGCAACATTTGCAAGATATGCTCGGCGGCAAGTATGGCTAATATATAGGCTTTGGGCTTGCGGTTAAGCGTAGAAAAAAACACCATACCGCCCGGTTTGACCAAGGTGGCGCAAGCAGAAATGATTGAACCCGGATCGGGTACATGTTCCAACATTTCCATGCAGGTAACGTGATCAAAACTTTCAGGTTGTTGCTCGGCTAATGCTTCTGCACTTATTTTATGATAATGTGCATTGACACCCGACTCCAGACCATGCAAATCGGCAATGTCAATCAGTTCTTCACTGAGATCAATACCCAAGGCATCAGCGCCCAATTTAGCCAGACCTTCAGTTAAAATACCGCCGCCACAACCCACATCAACCATGCGTTTGCCGGCAATATCGATATAACTCTGAATAAACTGGAGGCGTAGCGGGTTAATATCATGCAGGGTTTTAAACTCGCCCTGAGTATCCCACCAACGCTCTGCCATTGAGCCAAATTTATTGATTTCGTGCAAGTGTACGTTGTCTTTTACTGTCATCGTGCTGAACCGTTTTTTGTGTTGATATAGTTTACTATAATACTGGGTTATTCGTTATAAGTTGTTCTAACGAACGTTGTTTTTTTATTAAAAACTGATAAATATCTTAAAATATAAAAGCTAATCTGCCAATGCCGTTAAGTTAAGTGCCTTTAGGCAAGATAAACCGTTGGCTGAGCGAAGCCGAAGCCCGCAAAATCGCTTCGACTCCGCTCAGCCAACGGCTTAACTTAATGCTATTGGCTAATCCGCTGTTTTTTCAAGTGTCTGAATTTTTTCTTCCAGCAACTTAACTTTTTTTAGCAACTCAGGCAGTTTGCTGAGTGCAATCTGCTCTTTATAAGCGGTTTTTTTGTCTTTTGCCGGACTGCCGAAAACCTGGGTACCCGCTTTTACGTCACCTGCCACGCCAGATCGCGCCATTACCACAGCACCTAGGCCAATAGTCACATGATCAGCAACGCCTGAACTCCCCGCCAAAATGGCATAATCTTCAATATTACAGGAGCCGGACACGCCGGTTAGACCGCACATAATCACATTTTTACCCACTTTGTTATTGTGGCCAATCTGTACGAGATTATCTATTTTAGTGCCTGCGCCTATCAAGGTACTGCCCAACGCGCCCCGGTCAATACAGGTATTGGCACCAATTTCAACATTATCATCAATGATCACATTACCGACCTGTGGCACCTTGACATGGACATTATTTCTAAATTTATAGCCAAAGCCATCAGCACCGATAATAGACCCTGAGTGGATAATGACATTATTTCCCACCACCACGTCATCGTAAATAACGGCATAAGGATAAATTTTACAGTTCTCCCCTATTTTTACGTTTTTACCCACATAAGCACCGGCCAATAAAGTACTGTTATCGCCTATTATCGCGTTTTCGCCAATCACGGCATAAGGTCCGATATAGACACCCTGACCCAGGGTTACATTATTTTCAAGCACGGCCTGAGGCGCAACTTGTGGACTGTAAACCCGGGCAGGATGCAGCAACTCGACTGCCTTGATAAAACTGATTTCCGGGTCAGTACAAACCAGTAAAGCCATGCTGTCCGGCAGGTCATCAACAGCAAAACCTTCGGCAATAAAGCAGGCAGCAGCGGTAGAGTTTTTAATATGCCGGGCATACCGACTGCTGGTCAACTGGGTAACCTGCCCTGCTTGCGCTGACTTAATATCGGCTGCGGAATAAATAGTTGTTGCTAAATCGCCCCCTACTATTCGGGCATCACAAAAATCGGCAAGCTCTTTTAAGGTAATCGGCATTATTATCTCTGTGTTTGTCTTATTTGATGTTGTAGTGTATCAAAATCGGGTGTGCGTTTTTAAAAACCTTGAAAATACACACTCTCACCGTCATTCATTGCGCTGCCAGAGTCCTGATTTACCCCCTTCTTTTTCCAGTAATTGTACAGACTGGATAACCATGCCACGATCTACGCCTTTACACATATCATAAATGGTCAGCAAGGTAATTTGAGTAGCGCACAATGCTTCAATTTCTACGCCGGTCTGACCGTTGGTTTTTACTGTGGTTTGGCAACGAATACGGTTTTTTTCGGTGTCAGCACTCAGGTTAATTTCTACATGCGTGATGGGCAAAGGATGACAAAGCGGAATTAAATCTGCGGTTTTTTTGCTGGCCATAATGCCGGCAATTCGCGCGATGGCGAGTACATCGCCTTTTTTATGCTCGCCACCAAGAATCATCTGGAGTGTTTCCGGATGCATCTCAATGTAGCCTTCGGTCACTGCCGACCGCTGAGTGATCGCTTTTGCGCCAACATCGACCATGTGAGCTTCGCCAGCCTGATTAAAGTGCGGTGTGTAATTCATCTGTGTAAAATAATGCTTAAAAAGTGTTTATAGTGTTTTATTATCTATTGTTTTATTAGCCTCGTGAATCATTATGTCAATTAAAGTACGATATTTTGCCAGCTTAAAAGAAAGACTGGGCCGCTCGGAAGACGATCTGACCTTTACCGGTTTAATAACCGTCCATGAGGTTTGGAGCCAAACCAACCTTGATCAGCCATTGCCTCCCAATATCTTGGCTGCGGTTAACATGGACTATGTGACCTTGGACAGCCTTGTTTTGGACGGCGATATCGTCGCCTTTTTCCCCCCGGTTACCGGCGGCTAAAATGACCATAAAAATCACTGCCGAGGCATTTGATCCGTATCAGGAAATTCAAGCTTATCAGCAGGCAAAAACGGATAAATGTGGCGCTATTGGGGCGACCAGTATTTTTATAGGCACTATGCGTGACTTCAATGACGGTGATACCGTTAAAGGCATGACCCTGGAATATTATCCCGGTATGACTGAAAAACAGTTGGAATTATGTATTATTGAAGCACAACAACACTGGCAAATTATTGACAGCCTGGTTATTCATCGAGTGGGCGATATTTTGCCCGCCGACACGATTGTGCTGGTTGCCGTGTGGTCATCCCATCGTGGCGATGCGTTTGATGCCAGTCGACACATCATGGAAGCCTTAAAATCAACAGTCCCTTTTTGGAAAAAAGAGCTTTTAGCTACCGAAAATGAGCGCTGGGTGACCCATAATACCAATGGCTATCAAGCGGGTTAAGCATCTGGCACCACCATAGACATCAAGTTAAGACATTTCACCACGAAGACACGAAGTTCACGAAGAAAAACCAAAGCAAAATCTTCGTGTTCTTCGTGTCTTCGTGGTCTGTAATACCTTTAAGTTGATGTGTATGCTAAAAGCCCTTATTGAAGCTGGAAAAATAAATTGGATAACCTGACAACCAAGCGCATGAAAAAGCGGTCCCTAATAATTTCGGTTTTGCTGGTTACGTCATTGACGGCTTGTATGCCAATGACTTATCCACCAGGTGCAAAAAAGAATACCGCCAGACTCAGCGAGACTTTTTTTCTGACAGAAGACGGTGCCAACTTGCCGTTTCGCCATTGGTTGCCAAAAACCGATCCCCAGGCAATATTAATTGCCTTGCACGGCTTTAATGATTACAGCCTGTTTTTTCAACAACCGGGCGACTATTTCAGCAAACAGGGTATCGCCTGTTTTGCTTACGATCAACGGGGTTTTGGTGGCTCTCCCAAACGTGGCTTATGGGCCGGTGGCGAAGCTTATACCAACGACTTACTGACCTTGATAGGGCTGATAAAACAACGTTATCCCAACCCCCCCGTATATTTATTGGGTGAAAGCATGGGCGGTGCCATTATTATAAATGCCATGAGCCAGGCCGGTATGCCAGCCGTAGACGGTATTATTCTGGTCGCGCCCGCACTTTGGGCAAGGTCAACCATGCCTTGGTATCAAACCGGTTTGCTGTGGACGTTGGCGCATAGCATGCCGTGGCTAACGTTAACCGGCAAAGGGGTAAAGGTTATGCCCTCTGATAATATTGAAATGCTCCGGGCGTTGGGGCGTGATCCTTTGGTTATCAAAGCGACCCGTATAGAAACCGTCTACGGACTGACCGATTTAATGGATGAAGCCTTTAACAGCGCAACGCTACTGCACGGAAATACGTTGATGCTTTATGGTGAGAAAGATGAGATTATCCCCAAAAAACCCACCTACGCATTTTTACAAAAATTTCTCGCCAGCGATGCAACAGACAAAACCGTGGCCTTTTATCAACAGGGCTATCACATGTTATTGCGTGACCTGCAAGCGCCTACGGCATGGAAAGATATTGCGGCATGGATTACCCATAAACCTCAAAAACTGCCTTCCGGTGCCGATAACCGGGCACGTCAGATATTGGCAGAGCTTATTTTGCAACCCATTAAAGCGGAAGAATAAAATCTAAGCCATGTCAATGCCGTTAAGTTAATTGCCTCTAAGCAAGACAAACCGCTGGCTGAACAGAGCCGCGTTGTCTGAACAGAGCCGCGTTGTCTGAACAGAGCCGCGTTGTCTGAACAGAGTCGCGTTGGCTGAACAGAGTCGCGTTGGCTGAACAGAGTCGCGTTGGCTGAGCGAAGTCGAAGCCAGAAAAATCGCTTCGACTCCGCTCAGCGAACGGCTTAACTTAATAACATTGCAAGCGATGCGATGCCAATCGATAAAAAACTACCGAATACCCCCCTAAAAAACCCTATTTTTGAGATCCCATTATCATGCAACCTTTTACCAATATTAACGCCCTTATCATCGATATGGATGGTGTTTTATGGCACGGCACACAGCCTATGCCAGGCTTGATCGATTTTTTTCAAATCCTGCATGATCTGCAAATCCCTTTCATTTTAGCGACCAACAATGCCAGTCTAACGCCAGAACAATATGTAACCAAACTGGCAAAAATGGGCGTAACCATTACCAACAAACAAATTCTTACCTCGGGCACGGCGACAGCGCTCTATCTAAGCAAGCAGGTTAATCCAACTGAAACACGGGTTTTTGTTGTCGGTGAAGACGGCGCAACACAACCGCTGATTGATCATGGCTTTACGCTGACCGGTCTCTATGAAGTGAATAATGACAGTGACGCCAGCAAAAAAGGCGCTGACATTGTCGTCTGTGGTAAAGATGAAACCCTGACCTGGGCCAAACTGGCAACGGCCACACTGAATATTCGCGCAGGTGCAAAATTCATTGGCACCAATGCCGACACCACACTCCCCACAGAACACGGCATCACGCATGGCAATGGCGCAATTCTGGCGGCTCTTGAGGTTGCAACCGGCGTAACACCGACCATTATCGGTAAACCGGAACCCATTATTTACCAACAGGCTTTGGCTTTATTGGGCGTCGATCCTGATAAAACAGTCGCCATTGGTGATCGTCTGGAAACCGATATTCTGGGCGCAGTTCGTACCGGCATTCGTAGTATTATGGTGTTAACAGGCATATCTACCGAAGCCGATTTAAAAGAATCCGCTTACCAACCCACCTGGGTGATGCCCGATATTCGTGCCATAACGAAAGCCTTGCGCGGTTGATTTAACGTAAAAACAATGGGTGCGCACAAAAAAACTAAAACAGCCCAAAAACATTCACCACGAAGGCACGAAGAACACGAAGACACGAAGAAAGAAAATAAATTCTTGCTTCGATAATGATCTTTAGGAGTGACGGGGTTTGCAACGCCGTCACTCACATTATAAGCGTTATTGAAGGCTTAAATCTCATAGCTGAAAATCACCTATCCATTGCCATTGATCATCCATATAAACTTTTACTTGGGTGTTACTTCCCAGCGTTGCTTGCAATGCTTTAGCAATCGCATTCTTTTCTTGTTCATGATTGTCCCACCAAGTCGCATCACCCGAATCGGGCGGATTAAATGTTTCATCATAATCCACTTGCCAAGCAGACAGGCGACGCACGAGTTGAAACGGAAGGGCAATAAGATCATAAGCTATCATGCGTCCTTTATCATCCCAAAGACCACTACTGCCAAAATCAGCCATTACACGTATCTCTGGGAGCTGATGGGTTAAAGATTCCCGCAACTTATCCTGTTTGGCTACCCGCTCAGGCACCTTGCAAGCTTTCAGACAATCCTCAGGATTGCTCAATTGCGAACCATCAATAAAGAAAAATTTTGTCGGTAGTTGATAGCTTAATGCCAGCCAAAGCAAGTCTTCAATTGAAGGGGAAATATGTAGATTAGAGCCTTGTCCGGTACTTTTTTCATCCGCTATAACGCAAAGCTCGTCAATACGTGCAAGTACCTCAATGGGATCATTTAACTGGCCATCCTGTAAATAACGAACCGTCCAATCGTAACAATTGCGTGTTGAGGTTTTTACCCAGTCATCTGTAGCCAGCTCTTTAGATGTCACAATAAAGACATCCACATTGATCTGCTGGAGCAACAATGACGTTGCCAACGTTTGCGCTGTCACTGTTGAAAATACAATGGCAACAGTCTTGCGTGTTTGGGAAGAAATATAATCAAAGTGACAATATACTGTTTCCAGCCCAAAGAATGCACAGTGCATTTCGTAAGGATGAAAATAACTTTTGGGGTCAATCAAAGCAGCCTTTAATTCTTCAACATCCTTGGCTCCGCTGACCTCAATGAGGAATTTCACATAAGGCGACTCTGGCTGAAAGGTACAGCACCAATGTAACACCAAAAACCGGTGGATATTATCGTCGTCGTGGTCGGAATTCGGATCGCAGAAATAATAAACAGACTCGCCCAAACTTTTCTCCAGGTTAGCTGCTATATCGCGCATCTCTTCGCGCCATTGTGCAAAAAGTGCGTCCACTATATATACGTCCTCATCCATAGGTTCATGCCACGGGGCACCGGGGATAAACTCAATCATGGACTTGGCGGTTGGCAGTTCTGGTAGTTCGGCAAGCGACCAAGGGTCGTTGTAATTATCCGGCCCCCTAAAAATAGGAGCGTAGGTTACCGCATCGACAGCACGTGTAAGATAGTCAATAATGTCTGTAATAACCAACTGCTTTTCCTGAAGGTAGGCAAGCAATAGTGTTATAGGTATGCATTCAGGTAATTCGGAGTCGAAGAGATCGTAGAATCTGACCCTCTGATGTATGTCCAGCCGTAATCTGAGTCCAGCATATTCAATAACTGCTTTATTGGTAGCCTCACTTTTCTCTGCTCCCTGATGCCTAAACAAAATCTCCATAGCCTCTACCGGATTGACAAAGGGTATATGTTGACCCGCAGGTGGTTCAAGAAAACGGACGCAAGGATCAAACCATTCAACAGACGTCTTCGTGGCAAAGCCTTCGATAATTGCGATGCTGTTTGACTCAAGACCAGTTATGGGCTGTGATTTTAGCAGTGCCAGTATATTGATCATAATTGAGTGATTAAAATTTCGTTTTGGTAAATCAGTTTTATCATGCAGTTTATCTGATGACTTCAATAATTTCCCACGCTAACGAATTATAAACCAATGGAGGGTGATATCTGAGTTTAATCAGGGCATCGCGGCCGAGATACTGTTTCAATTCATGACAAAATTCTCTGCCTTTTTGTAGATACAATAGATAGGCCGATAAATTCGTTTCGTCATTAGGAAAAATGGCATAGGATTTCCAAGACTTATAGCCAGCGATTAATGCAGTGGGCAGAAATAGCTCTTCCAAACTATAACCTATACCGCCAACCAGAAAAAAACCGTTATAAGCCTCGATTTCAATAGTTTGGCTAATCAACCGTTTGTCGGGAACATTCAATCGTGTGGAAAACACCAGCGGTTCTAATGCAAGCAGTTGCTCCAGCTTAAAACCATATATGGGTAACTCAACAGGCTGATCCGATGAAACCATCAGCACTTTAGTTTCTTTTATACCCGCGATGATTGTCGATAAATAATCCTCGGGATCAAACCGGAACTCAATCGGCTGTTTCAGAGCCTCCCATTCTTCATCACTAAGATCAGGGTAATCCTTATCAGACAGTGGTTCGTTAAAACGCCAGACAACTGCATCTGTCAAATGTTCGATTTGAATGCCATCAAAAATACCGGCGCATGCAGGTTTCTGCCTGATTCACTGGCGTTCTTTAAAAGGTAGACTTACCAAGCGATGCCCGAGTAATTCAAAGGCCATTGAATAAATATACCAAACTGCCCAAACCGACATTTTATAGGTTTGGTCTAACTTTCGGCTTGCCTAGGTTTCAACCCCGTTCACCGAACTTTTACCTAACCGACACTCCGGTCAAAAGCCGAAGCCGATTAGGTAAAAAGAGGACGCTGAAAGCGTCTTGAATGC
>JBAXTQ010000008.1:0-51219 GCA_037130115.1 Methylococcaceae bacterium | reverse complement strand
TTAGATAAATCCCCCTCAATCCCCCTTTTTCAAAGGGGGAGGTGAATACTTACCTTTTTATCACCTTGATGCCGGCTTACTCTGGTTGATGTAAACCCAAAAAGTGCAGCTTGCATAATGTGCAAAACACCACTTTCAACATCCCGAAACCATTCATGAAAACCAATGCAGTAAACTGTTATATTAACGCACCTCTGATTAATTAGGAGAAAAGCACTTGACTAATACTATAGAAGTTTTTAATCAATATTTTGAGATGGTGCCCGCGACTTCTGATGCGCTTAAAAATGAAGTGTATAAACTGCGTTATCAAGTCTATTGCATTGAAACCGGGTTTTTAAATTCTGAACACTATCCTGATAGGCTGGAATTTGACGAGTTCGACCAGCAATCAATCCATTACCTGATACGCCACCGCAAATCCGGGGAATATGCCGCGACAACCCGCCTTATCCTTCCTGATACCAATAACCCGGAAAAATTATTTCCGGCTGAGCTCCATTGTAAAATTGATAATATTGCAGCCATGCAACCAATTAATCGAATCCACTTGGGGGAAGTATCACGATTTTGTGTATCGAAAACATTTAAAAAAAGAAAAAACGAAGCGCATACCTTAGCGGGTATCGATGAAGAATGGCCCAATTATTTTACACTGGACGAGCGACGAACTTTTCCCCATATTGCTATCGCTTTGATCACTTGTTTCATTAAAGCAAGCCATGAAAACGATATTCACTATTTATATGCCATTATGGAGCCGGCATTTTTTCGTTTTGTATCACCATTGGGCATCAATTTAGTAAAAATTGGTCCACTGGCACAGGGTAATTATCAAGGCGAACGCTGTCCAGTTGCGATAAAAATAACGGATTTACTTGATTGCGTGGCTGAAAAAAAACCGGATATATGGAATTTACTCACCAATAAAGGCTGTTATTGGCCTAGCGTCAAAAATCAGGTCAATCTCTAAGTCGCGTGTTCTTGGGAGGATTACAAAGACCCGTAAGGTAACTCGCCCAATGTCATTAAGTTAAGCCGTTCGCTGAGCGGAGTCGAAGCGATTTTGCCGGCTTCGGCTCCGCTAAGCCAACGGTTTATCTTGCAAGGATTCGTCAAAAGTTAACCGATGCTTCAAGATAAAAGCTTCTTCCCGGCATAGGAAGCGTTGCAGGTGCTTGTAGGGCAGTCGGTTCATAATATTTCGTATCGAATACGTTGCGTAAGGAGGCCGCGAGATTGAGATGTTTGAACAGTTTTTTACCTCGTAGCGTTAAGTCGATTGTTTCATAATTTCTCAACTTCCAGTTATCGCCCGATGTAATATTTTCGTTTAATAAAGGGATTCTCCCGCCTATCCAGTTAAGCTGGGGTTGTAATTGCCACTGAGGCAAAAATTGCCAGTCGAGCGCCACAAAAACATGGTGCTCTGGCACCCCTGTCACACTGCTGTTGGTCGCCTCGTTTATTGAGTGTTGCCACGCATAATTGCCTTTTACACTCCATTGTTCAGCGATTTGCCAGTTAGCTTCAAATTCTGTTCCATAACCGTTTTGATTGCCACTATTCTGATACATGTTTGCTCCGGTACTTGGATCAGGCACTGCCGCTATAAGCTTTTCAATTTGATAATAAAACACATTAACAGCGGTGCTCAGTGCTAAAACTGGCCGGTAACTGAAAGCCCATTCATAAGTATTGATGGTTTCGGGTTGTAAACTTCTATTACCCAGCACTACCGGATTATTCTGGGTAAATTGCTCTGCAAAATTGGGCGCTCTAAACGCCTTTCCATACAAAAGCTTGCTGGTGAGTTGTTTATTAATATCCCAAACCAAGGCGAGACGTGGATTGAAGGTTGCACCAAAATCAGAATAATGATCATAACGAAGGCCGGCGGTCAGTTGCCAATGGTCAGCGAGTTGCCATTCATCCTGAGCTACCAAAGACCCGATTGTCCGATGAACATCCGGTAAATAGACAAACGGTGTACCCGTGACATCCGTTAATGTGCCATTAACCACAGCTGGCAGCGGCACACCAAAGCCGAAATTTCTACTCTCACTGGCGGTAATTCCTTCATAGCGAAAACCAGCGATAAAGCGCATTATATGATTATCTAGTCCTTTGTAGATTGAGCCCAATTCCATTGAGGGAATCCTCTCTATATGGCCTAGTTTATCATTGACTCCATTAGGAAATGAAACTGGTGTTCCTACAGGGTTAATATTGCCATCGGAACCAATGGGTATGATAGCGTTATTTGGAAAAGCCTGTACCTGATCCTGAAAATTAGCCTGCTGATAACTGGCATGAGCCGTCAGCTCCCAGTCAGTTAGCCAGTCTTCCGTGGAAAACCGCACATCGCCCAAGTATTGTTCACCATTGGCATTGCCATTTGGATCCAATGCTCCCGCTGCACCCGCGCGAGCACCTCCGTTAGCATTAAATGCCCAGAAACCCAAATCCCAATGCTTACGCTGGAGATTAAGATGTCCGTTGTAAGTTTCATAGTTTGTATTCATTGAGCCTGGCGCCAAAGAAGCATGTGTTCCAAACACGCTATCAAAGCCGGTTTGAGCATCAGCATTAACAATCCGCCCACCATCGCCATCAGTATGCTGATATTGCAGACTGGACGCAACATCCCAGCCAGCCCAATGAACGCCATACTGCCCCCATCCACTCTGGGTACTATGATCACCTGCCCGAACCCCCAGGACTTTCCCATTAATATCCTTGGTTTTTTTGGTAATGATATTGATAACGCCCGCAAACGCATCCGCGCCATACAAGGCCGAGCCTGGCCCACGGATAACCTCCACTTGCAAAATAGCCTCTATCGGCAATTCCGTACCGGTCGGTAATGTGCCATTAAAAGGAGTGGTAATGCGGGTGCCGTTTAATAATATTAACACTTGAGAGTTTTGCGCATTACGGACTCCGCGTATGCTGTAACTGTAGTCATAGGGGGCATTTGGCTGAAGCGTGGCATGAACTCCCGGCACTGTTTCCAGAACCTCATGCAGCTCAGTCGCACCCATGGCTTTAATTTGCTCGGCAGTCACGACGCTGGTCACTGCGGCGGACTGGTAAACCGGTTTTGACGTTCCTGTGGCAATTGTAACCGGCGTCTCGGCTAGTTCAGCCGGTGACATGGCAAAATAATCCTCCACCTTGTTTTGAGCAATGGCGATACCTGAACTAAAGCAGCCGATAGCCACTAAACCGTTTAGCGTTACAGCCAATTTACCGTTCATTTTAATACCGGTACAAAGGGTTTTATTAGTATCAGTTCATCGAGGGGAACCGGCTTACTAATACCATACCCTTGCGCATAATCTACACCCAGTTCACGTAGCAAATTGAATATTTCTTCATTTTCAACAACTTCAGCAATCGTCTTTTTAGCCATAATATGTCCAACTTCGTTAATCGCTCTGACCATGGCAAGATCAACTTTATCATCGACAATATCCTTAACAAAAAAACCGTCAATTTTAAGATAATTGACTTGCAGGTTTTTTAAATACGCAAAAGAAGACAATCCACTACCAAAATCATCCAGTGAGAATAAAGAACCACGCTCCATTAAATAATTAATAAATTTAATTGCAGATGATAAGTTGGCGATGGCAGCCGTTTCCGTTATTTCAAAACAGATTTTATGCGTTGGAATGGCCCACAAACTAAATTGTTCGGTAATAAATTTCAGCATGGACGCTTCCGACAGAGAGACACCTGACAAATTAACCGAACAGACTGACAAGTTATCCAGAAAATTCGGTTTCTTGGCAAGCCACTCGAATAGATGGCTGATGACCCATCGATCCAGTGCAGAGGCCAGGTTATAACGTTCCGCAGCTGGCAAAAATGCGCCAGGCGGAATAATACGGTCATTGTCATCCCGATAACGCACCAAGGTTTCAAAATGCAACTTTTCATGATTACCGGAGATTGGCACTATAGGTTGCCCGAAAAGACAAAAACGATTTTGTTCCAGGCCCCGCTGTATTTTTGATACCCATTGCATTTCTCCCTGTCTTAGCGCCAGGTCTTCATCATCAGGCAAAAACACATGCACCCGATTTCGACCCTGATCTTTTGCTGCATAACAAGCCGCATCAGCCTCTTTAAGCAGATCGACGGCATTACCGCTGTTAGCATTGACCGATGAAATACCGATACTCACACCAATACTAAAACTTCGGTCTTCCCAGCCAAAATGAAAGCCGCTGATTACATCACGTAATTTTTCGCAGGTCTTAAGCGCCTCGCCCAACGAACATCTATGCATCAATACACCAAACTCGTCACCGCCCAAACGAGCCACAAAATCATGCTTTCGTAAATTTTTTCTTAACAAATCACCCAATTGTCTAAGCAATTCATCCCCGGCAAGATGCCCACACGTATCGTTAATCACTTTAAATTGATCAAGATCCATATAACACAAGGCATGCTCAGAGTTATCCGTACGCACCAATGTCACCAATTGATTAATATGCCTATCAAATTCACTACGATTTGCAAGCCCCGTCAAGGTATCGTGGCTGGCTTGAAAAACAATTTGCTCAGTCAAATCGTGCGCCTCTGTTACATCCTCACAAACCAGTAATAAACTGCTTTGCTGATTTTCATTTTCAACTAATTTAGCGGCTGCCCTAACCCAAATAATCCGTTTATCATGACAAACCAACTTAAATCCCTCTTTATGGATAGACAAGGGATTCACCAAGCAATGCTTGACCAAAGCCTGCATAATGGGTAAATCATTGGCTTGTACGAAATGAAAGACCGAGCGCCCCTGTAATTCTTCAACAGCCAAACCCAACTGTATAGCGCCGGTACGATTAACCGATAAGATAACCCCGCCTTCGGAGAGATTAAATATCATGGTGGGGTTATCATCAAAAAGAGCGCGATAACGGTCTTTTGCCCGCATCAAAGACCAATTTTGGGTCTCAACAGTACCAATCAGCCCATTGAAAGCATCAACCAGAACACCCAATTCATCATGATTGACTTTGACAGCCCGCAATGAATAATCTTTCGTGTCAATGATCGCCTTAACCGTATTCACCAGTTTTTTAACGGGTGAGGTAATCAGCCTTAAGAGCGGTTTTGTTACAAAGAAGGTCATTATTGTCACCGCTAAAAATACTAAAAACAGCAACCCGATAAATTGTATTTTTCGCCAAAATGACTGGGTTAAATCAGCATGAATATAAACACTACCCAGCCTGTCTGCATCAACGACAATCGGCTGGACGACATACAAATTAACCGCTTCAAATCGGGTCTTTGCATCGCCAATAGTTTGAGGGCAGGAAAATTTTTCTTGGCTATTTTTAGATAATTCAGCAAAAACAGCGCCCTGTACATCATAAAGACAGGCCGCTTGCACTTCCGGTAGCGTATTAAGCACACCCAGATTCTCCTTGGCTAAATCCAAATCCTGAAACGCCAATGCAGCCGTACTACGATTACCAATAATTGTTGCCAGCGTTGATAAATCATCACGGGTATTTTTCTGAAACTCTGTAATTTCAAGCACTATCAAAAACAAGCCGGCAAATAACAAGGATAAAACACTGGATAAAATTAAAGTCAGCAATAGCTTGCGATTTATTGACAGATTACCAATTAATTTAATCATTGTTAATTCCCTTAACGACATCAGCGACTTCAAGTAATTTTGCACTGACTTTCAAGCCGCTTTGCGTTATCGTTTTTAGATTAATTTGTAATTTTATTTTGTCTTGTTTGTTGACGAAACCAATCATTCCGCCTTGCTCTATAAACTCTCCGCTTTCACCCACAAGTAGTGTGTCATCAAAAGAGCGGACAATCAGCTTATCTTTAATAGAGGAACTTACAAAAAGGATATGGCAGTGGGGTTCTTTATCCATTTTTTTTAGACTGTCAAATCTGAATACTTTGATAGGTCGCCCCATGACTGAGAGCTTTTCTATAGGGTCAATTAATTCACCAAAGGGATCGTCACCCGCAATACAAAGATTAAAGGTTTCAGCATGATCTGTAGACCAGTTAATAAATTTGGTGAAGTTATACAAATAACCCGCCTTAATCTTGTACTCGACTGAGGAATCATCTGCGCAAAGCAACTGCGAAAACAATAAACCACCTAACATCCATAACACGCTGATGAGTTTCATTTCTTCATTTTACGTAGTTTGTAATAACAGAATGTAATAGAGCAATGCTGCACCCTTGTGTATTTTTGTTATTGATTAGTCGTAACTCTCAGTCGTTAAAAAATAGAACACAGATAAGACGGATTTGACTGATAGACACAGATAAAGATATTTTTTTATATCATAAAAATAATGCCTATAAAACGTAAGGTGTTTTTAGGACTAAAAAGAAAATAGTTGTTCAAGCCCCTCGCTTTGCTCTGCCCCTTTGAAAAAGGGGGATCGAGGGGGATTTATCTAATAAAATCTCCCCTAACCCCTCTTTTTCAAAGAGGGGGACTGAATAATTACAAAAGAAAAAATCCGTTAAAACCCGTCGAATCACTGTCATCCGTGTTCTATGATCAAAGTCGGAATATGCTGAGTAGTTATGATTAGCCCTTGGTTATTGTATAACGGCTAAACCAACACTGACAAAAACTTTTTCAACACTTTTATCATATAACCATGATCCAATACGCCGGCACTTTCCCTGATACTGTGCATGGCCCATAGTGGATTGCCGACATCAACCGAACGAATCCCCAATCTGGCTGAGGTTATCGGCCCAATGGTGCTGCCGCAAGCCAGGTCAGTACGATGCGAGTATTTTTGATAAGGAACGCCCGCCTGCTCGCACCAGTCAACAAACAAGGCCTGTGAAATACTTTCTGTGCTGTAGCGATGATTGGCGTTAACTTTGATCACCGGGCCTTTGTTCACGGCAACTTTATGTTCTGCATCGTAAGCTAACGGAAAATTGGGTTGATAGGCATGCGCCATGTCAGCGCTAATCATAAAACTTTTCGCCAAGGCTCTGGCAAAATCGTCTTTATTTTTTTCAGTTGCTAAAGCAATACGTTGCAGCACATCACCCAAAAAGCTGCCATCTGCGCCTTTATTGCTTTCACTGCCAATTTCTTCATGATCAAAAAAGGCGCAAACCAAGGTAGTATCGTTTTCCAATACGGCATCATCCAGTAAAGCCTGTAATGCGGCATGGCAAGAGGCTAAATTATCGAGCTGACTATCCGCATAAAACTCGTTTTCCGCCCCCCAAAAAGCGCCTTTTTGGGTATCATACACCGCCATGTCCCAAGATAAAATACGCTCGGATTCACACGCGGCTTGCTGCTGTAGGAGTTGTGAAAAATAAGCTTGCGGCAAACACTCTTCAGCCAATACCGATAAAATCAAGGGCAATTCATTTTGCTTATGAAGCTTTAAGCCGTCTTCATTGACGGCTCTATTCATGTGAATAGCCAGATTGGGTAATCGTAACAAAGGCCGGTCAAAGTTTACCAAACGACTAACCATGGCATTTTTATCGTCTTTATAACTGATCCTTCCGGCCAGACTCAAATCCCGATCGGTAAAGGTTGCCAAAATGGGCCCGCCATAAATCTCTACGCCGAGTCTTAGCAAACCATCCGACCCCGTACCGGCATTGGGTTTTATTCTTAGGCCGGGGGAATCGGTATGTGCGCCAATGATTTTAAAGCCCGTTTCAACTAACGGTTTTTGCCCCTGCACAAAAATAACGATAGAGGAATCGTCACGAATCACATAATAACGTCCGCCCGGCTGTAAGTCCCATTGGATTGTTTCATCCAGTTTTACAAACTTAAAAGCCGCCAACCGAGTTTCAACACTGTTAACGGCATGCCATGGACTGGGGCTGGCATCAATAAAATCCAGCAAATTTTGAACCTGTTGCCGGGCGCTCATGATTTTTCTTTTAAATCCAGTGCCGCAGAGTTAATGCAATACCGCAGACCGGTGGGTTGCGGGCCATCTTCAAACACATGACCCAAATGTGCATTACAAACGCCACAGGTCACTTCAACCCGACGCATCCCATGACTGGTATCAACATGTTCGGTAACACTGCCTTCGGGTAAATCAGCCCAGAAACTGGGCCAACCTGAACCGGAATCGTACTTGGTATCAGAATCAAATAAAGGCGTACCGCAACAAATACAATGATAAATACCCGTCTTTTTACAATCGTTATATTTTCCTGTAAAAGGGGCTTCGGTGCCTTTTAAGCGACAAACACTAAACTGTTCCGGTGTTAATTTATCCTGCCACTGCTCATCATTGGTGTGCTTTTTTTCTGTCATAATCCTACACTTATCCTGCCATTCAAATGATTAATCTACGTTCTGCAAACGCCATTGCCAAAACTCAATACCGCCTGCATTGTCGCTCGTTGTTGGTTGCTGTAATGATTATAGCAGTACCCGTCGACGAGTGATTTATTCCGTTGATGTACCTGAACTTTGTAGGGTAGTTTTTAATGATTAATCTGGAATGGACTATCACGGCATTAATCAGTTAGCTGACTTTTAATGCCACATCAACTTGGCTGCCATAACAAAAAGCAACAACGAAAAGTAACGTTTTAATTTTGCAGCCGGCAACTTGTGAGCCAATTTTGCGCCTATCGGTGCAGTCATAATACTGCTCAAACCTGTGCCTATAAATACGGGCAGATAGACATAACCCAAACTCCATTCAGGCAGGTGCGTGGCATTCCAGCCCAACAGTGCATAACTGACGGTGCCTGCAACCGCTATCGGCAAACCACAAGCACTTGCTACTGCCACCGCATTGCGGATCAGCATTTGACCACTGACCAAATAAGGTACGGTGAGCGTACCGCCACCGATGCCAACAATGGACGACAATAAACCAATAAAGTTGGCTACCAAAAAATCCAACGCCCTGGATTGTTTTACCCTGCCAGGTTTTGGCTTTACCTGAAAAGCCATTTGTAAGCCGACGTATAATAAAAAAACCACCAGAATGTAGCGCAACGTATCACCACTTATGTGCTTGGCAACCACTGCACCCAGTGCTGCACCAATCATAATCCCCGGACTTAAAGAGAATACTTTGGCCCACACGACGGCTCCCAATCGGTGATGCGCTGACACCGAAGCAATGGCCGTCAAAATAATCGCGGCCAAAGACGTTGCCACCGCCATCAGCATCACCAGTTCCGTAGGGAAACCTTGCGCTGTAAACAACATGACCAGAACCGGTACAATAACCAGCCCTCCACCGATCCCAAATAGTCCGGCCAATAGCCCGGTGACGATACCCAACAAAATACTTACCAAAAAAATTTCTATCACAACAACCCTTGATTATTAATAACCGACATTAGCATCATACGGTGGACATCTGCCATTCTCACTGACTTATGCCACTGTTTTGTTTAAGCTTGTGCTATTCTAGCCGCAACCTACAAATAACTGATAGTAAATTAATGGAAACATACCTGGTTGGCGGTGCGGTGCGTGATAAATTGCTTGGGCTTCCTGTCATAGAAAAAGACTGGGTAGTGCTGGGTGAAACGCCTGAATCCATGGTAAAACAGGGATTTCGGCCTGTTGGCAAGGATTTTCCGGTATTTTTGCATCCACAAAGTCATGATGAATACGCGCTGGCCAGAACAGAACGAAAAACAGCACCCGGCTATAAAGGTTTTATCGTGCATGCCTCGCCTGATGTCAGTCTTGAACAGGATTTAATACGCCGCGACCTGACTATCAATGCTATAGCAATGACGCCGGAAGGAGCGCTTATTGATCCTTATGGCGGACAACGGGATCTGGAAAATAAAATTTTTCGGCATATTTCACCGGCCTTTGCTGAAGATCCTGTGCGCATCTTGCGTGTTGCACGTTTTGCGGCACGCTACCAACACCTTGGTTTTACACTGGCAGAAGAAACCCGAGAACTGATGCAAGCGATGGTTGTAGCCGGTGAAGTCGATTACCTGGTGCCTGAACGCGTATGGGCAGAGTTATTTAAGGTACTTAAAGAACAATCGCCCTCGGCATTTTTTTATACCTTAAAAAGCTGTACCGCACTGGAAAAAATATTCCCGGAAATAAATGCCCTGTTTGGCGTTCCCCAACCGGAACAATACCACCCGGAAATTGATACCGGCTTACACAGTATGCTGTGTCTGGAACAGGCGGTGCTTTTATCGTCCAGCCCTGAAGTCAGATTTGCGGCATTGGTTCACGATCTGGGCAAAGGCATGACGCCCAAAGAAAATTGGCCGCATCATTATGGTCACGAAAAAATCGGCCTACCCATTCTGGAAAAATTATGTGCCCGTTTGCGTGTGCCTAACGCATTTAGGGCATTAGCGATGCACGTCATGCAATATCATACCCATAGCCATAAAGTTTTTGAATTACGTGCATCAACCTTAACCGATGTTTTAAATGCCTTAGGTGCGTTTAAACCCAACAATACGTTAGCTGATTTTTTATTGGCTTGTGAAGCGGATGCCAAAGGCCGAACCGGCTTGGAACACGCGCCCTACCCTCAGGCAGAAATGCTGCAACGGGCGGCTAAAGCGGCGGCCTCTGTGGACACGACGGCGATTATAAACAGCCACCTACAAGGAGCGGAAATCGGTACAGCCATTCGTCACTTACGCATTAAAGCCGTTACCGAGGTTATCAATACCGGTAAACCGTTGTAAAATAATCCTATCCATTAACTAACTTTTAACTTAACGCCATGCCTACCTTTGACATTATTTCCGAATTTGATACCCACGAAGTTAAAAACGCTATTGATCAGGCGAATAAAGAAATTGCCACCCGTTTTGATTTTAAAGGCACAGATTCATCCGTTGAACTGACTGATGACAAACTGATTATGATTTCTGAATCCACTTTTCAGTTACAACAAATATTCAGTGTGGTCTGTACAAAACTCAGTCGACGCGGCGTTGATGTTGGCTGCATGGACGTGGGTGACGCCAAAGGCAGCGGTAAATTGATGCGCCAGGAAATCACGTTAAAGCAAGGTCTGGAAATCACGCTGGCAAAAAAAATCGTTAAATTAATTAAAGACAAAAAACTTAAAGTACAAGCAGCCATTCAAGGCGACAAAGTCAGAGTCACCGGTAAAAAACGCGATGACCTGCAAGAGGTGATTCAAATGCTAAAAGACGAAAAGCTGGAAATGCCCTTACAATACGATAATTTTAGGGATTAAAGACTCCACCCTATCGTTCCCACGCTCCAGCGTTGGGAATGCCGCCAGTGATGCTCCAGCGTCACGCAACGCTGGAGCGTTGCCGGATGAATTCCCACGCCGGAGCGTGGGAACCAGGCGAATTCTGGGGTGTATTTTTTGCGTACTGCCCAACTTTTACAAAGGGTATTTTCTTCGTGTCCTTCGTGTCTTCGTGGTGATAAGCTTTAATCCGTTAAGCCTTATTCTTCGTGTCTTCGTGGTGATAATCTTTTAATCCGTTAAGCCTTATTAAGCTGTTGATAAACAAAATAAACGGCAATTGCCAGCATCAGCCAACCCGCCACTAACGGCCCGACAACGCCATCATAGTTGCTAACCAAATAGTGATAGGGTGAACTATAATCCGTGTCGAATAATTTTTTGCTCATTTTTATTTGCCATACCCAGCAAGTATGGCAACCAATACAAAGACCCAAACTGGCCTTTACCTGCGTTCTGAGTACGCCTAAAAAAATACCCACCATCAACAAGGCAAAAAATGCCGATAGAATTGCCGGATTCATCAAATGAGCAAACGCTTCACCCAGCAATTTAAAACCACTGAACAGCTTAATATCCTGAACGGGTATGTCAGTATTGCTGCTAAAAAAATGCAGTCCGGCATAATAAATCGAGCTAATCAAAATAGCCACCATGACCGGTAACTTCTTGCTTAAAGACACCAACATAATCCCTCGAAACAGCGGTTCTTCAATCAGCGAGATTAACAGGGCAATTAATAAATTAATGGTCATGTTTTTAGCCAACAGCCCAATTGTCCAGACTTGAGTCTCATCAAGCACATTAATTTTAAGTACATAAAGGACAATAAAAACGGGTATCAAGGTCATAAAACCCAAGCCGAATCCTTGCAACAATTGTTTTAAAAAAACGGGTCTTGGGGCAAACCCCAGCTCTGCTTTACTGATTTTCAGATAAGCCATCGCCGGAAAAATACTGAGCACCAAAAACAACTGTGCCGACCGGTTTATAAGTTGACGAAAAGAGATGGCATCCCCGATGCCCAGCACTATAAAATAGCTCACGACGCAAGCCAGCGATAAAGCGGCCAGTAAGATTAATAGCGGTGCCACCGTATAAAAAAGATAACGCATTATTCGACATCCAAAGAAGAAGGTAACGCCGGCGTTCCAAAATCGCCCCACAACATCTGTACCGCAGCCAAAGCGGCAAGTGATGCAGTTTCGGTTCTTAATATACGGCTGCCCATGCGCACGGGAATAAATCCGGCCGCTTTTGCAATATCACGCTCCTGACCGGAAAAACCACCTTCCGGGCCGGTGAGTAGAGTCACATGCCTGTCTATAGGCGCAACATCTGCCAAGGTTTTTTCTGCATAAGGATCAAGAAACACTTTCAATCCTTGCTGTTTGCCAACCCACTGTTGCAATTGTTCGATTTCAGTCAATTCAGGTACGGTGGTTCTGCCGCTTTGTTCGGCGGCATGTTGGACTATTTTTTGCCAATGCAATAAACGTTGCGGTTTTTTTTCGCCTTTAAATTGCACCACGCAACGCTCGGTTAATAACGGCGTAATAAAATTAACACCCAGTTCCACCGCCTTTTGTACGGACAAATCCATTCTGTCACCGCGCGAAATACCCAAGCCTAACGTTACTAATAACGGTGATTCGACGCTACGATCCAGCCAGGTGTTAACCAGAATCAGTACGGCTTTTCGGCTGACTTCGGCAACGGTGCATAAACATTCACCACCCGTCCCATTAAATAAAATGATTTCGGCGTCTTTTTTTAAACGCAATACCGTTCTGACATAATGGCCATTATCATCATCCAATTCAATTTCTTTACCTACCGCCAAATGCGCTGACGTATATAATCTGGAAACCCGCATATCAATCCTTAACCGCTCGCTGTATGCCATCCCAAGCCACTTCAGCGATAACTAAAAGTTCCTCCCCGGTAATGATATAAGGAGGCATAAAATAAATGACATTGCCTAGCGGGCGTAATAATACCCCTTTAGACAACGCGTATTGATAGACTTTAAGCCCTCTGCGCTCTTGCCATGGATACGGCTCACGCGTGGTTTTATTTTTGACCATTTCAATAGCCAGTATCATGCCCGTCTGTCGAACTTCTGAAACATGAGGATGCTCGTTAAAACGTTCAGCGACTTTCGCCATGATCACAGCCAGTTGTTTGTTCTTTTCGATAACCGCCTGTTGCTGGAAAATTTCCAACGTTGCAAGCCCGGCCCTACACGCCAGCGCATTTCCCGTATAACTATGTGAATGCAAAAAACCGGTCAGTTTTTGATAATCATCATAAAACGCTTGATAGACTTGATTAGTGGTTAATACGGCCGACAAGGGTAAATAACCGCCCGTTAAGCCTTTGGATAAGCACATAAAATCGGGGCTGATGGCAGCTTGTTCACAGGCAAATAAAGTCCCCGTGCGCCCAAAGCCGACAGCAATTTCATCGGCAATTAAATGCACATTATATTTGTCACAAGCGGCACGCAACAATTTTAAATACACCGGATCATACATACGCATATTGCCGGCGCATTGCACTAAAGGCTCAATAATAACGGCGCATACCGTTTCTGCGTGTTCTTGTAACGCCTGCTCCATCAGCGTAAAACGGCGCGTGGAATAATCCGCCCATGACTCGCCCGGTTCACGGTTATAACAATCAGGCCCCGGCACCGTTATCACATCCATTAATAACGGCGCATAAGTTTCTTTATACAACGACACATTACCTACCGCCAAGGCTCCCAACGTCTCACCGTGATAACTGTTTTCCAGCGTTATAAATTTTGTTTTCCGGGTTTGCCCGTAGTTACGCCAATAATGAAAGCTCATCTTGAGCGCCACTTCAACCGCTGCCGAACCATTATCGGCATAGAAGCAACGATTAAGACCTTCGGGAGTTATTTCAACCAGTTTTTCCGCCAACTTGATAGCAGACTCATGGGTGAATCCGGCAAAAATCACATGCTCCAAAGTATCAAGCTGATCTTTTAACGCCGCATTAATATGAGGATTGGCATGACCGAACAGATTAACCCACCACGAACTAATCGCATCCAGATAGCGATTGCCGTCAAAATCTTCCAGCCAAACGCCCTGCCCTTTTTTTATGGGAATAATCGGGAAGGTTTCATGATCCTTCATTTGCGTACAAGGATGCCACAAAACAGAATGATCACGCCGGGAAAGGGATTCGTTAGTTATAAGATGCATTGATATATACTGCCTAATGTTGAACTTTACTGCATTTAACGCTCATCGTTGAACTGATAAACCTGATCTTCGATAGTTGCCAGTGCTTCAATAAAAACGCGAAAACTGAGGTCTTTTATTACTACAGCCTTAATGTTTTTGCTCTTTAGAAAAGCTTGACTGAGTTCATCGTAGCAACGATAGGTTTTTTCAATAGACGGCAATAAATGAGACAAAGCTTTGTAACAGCCCGTAATTTTGGGTTTACTGAGCGACTTTTTATTATGGTGCGCATAAAGCCAGCATTCCAGGGAATGAACACTGATGCAAAAAATAATCTTTTCTGAATGGCGTTGATAAAAACCTGTTTCGCCACTTTCAATGATTGTAACCAGTTTTGCAATAACATTTGTTATCAAAATCTCCGGCGCTAATGGCTGATTATCAGTATCAACTTGAGGGACATCAAAACCTATTTCGTTAGAAACATCGGTATCAACTTGAATAACGATAAAAATATTATTCAATACATCATCACGAAACCGTGTTGCACTCAAATACGCACACAGCATTTGCCAGCCGCCAAATTCTTTTTGTTTCTGATCGGTTTCATCATAAAGTGGTTGTAACTGGACTATGTTTTCACCAAGCTCCGGATTTTTAAAATAACCGCACAGAATATTCTCAATCGTGATTTGATCGGTAATGCCTTCACAAGCCAAGCCAAATAGCATAAACCTTAAAATCCTTTCGGCAAGCCGCCTAAATAACCTCTTAAAAAAGCTTCGGATAGTTTTAAATCTTCATTACTGGATGATCGCGGCTTGTCTTTTAATGCAATGCGTTTGTAGCGGGTATGACCTTGTTTATTTCGAGAGACCACCAATAAGCGTTGTTCATCATCGCTCAAATCAATACCATCTAAAATAGCCGGGTTATGCGTGGTAACAAACACTTGTTTATCGTATTTTTTCGCCAAGCGCACCAATTCTTTAATGATTCGGGTACACAGTTTGGGATTAAGTGAGGTGTCAATATTATCAATCGCAAAAATTTTCGGGGTATCGTCCGACACCATCAACGCGATATAAAACAGCACAAGCAAAAAACCTTCATTGGCACTGCGTTGGTCGAAAGCCAAGGTTAAATAACGATCGGTGATGATAACTTTATCTTCCGATGAAGATAAGTCCTTAGGGATTTCAAGTTCAGCATACCAATCGAATAGTTGTAGACTTTCGTGAATTTCTTGGCGTTGCTCGTCCGATTTGCTTTGAATCACTTTTAAGAGTTTCAGCAAACCTTCGCCATTAATGCCTAAGGGTTCAATTTGACCCTCTTTGTAGAAGTTTCTTAGTGCGGTGTTTTCGGGGGAGTAAATAATAAAGTTTTTTAGTTTATTTTCGTTATTTAAAATTTCTTCAAAATATTCAAGATAGTTTTTGGCATCGTCTTCGTTACCTACAAAAAAATTAGTTGCATCATTTGAAATTAATTTTTTTATATCATCTTGAATTAATATCTTCACCATTTGAAGATGAATTGCTTCAAATTCAGCATTTATTTTTTTTATTCTATCGTCATCGTTAACTTTATTTTTGGCTTTTTCAATAATACTTTCGATTTCTTTTCTTCTATTACTCAAGTATTTTAGTAATGTATTTCGATTTTTAGATAAGTAAGCATCCAATCTAGTCCATTTTGTATAAGCTTGATTGTCGTGATTTAGCGTATATTTTTCTTCCACGTTTAAATCTTTAAAACTCACACCAATATTTATAGGCTCTTGTACACTTTCATTACTGAATGCCGAACGCATCAATTGTGGCTCAGTAACCCGAATCCCTCTCGACCCCAAAAACTCATGATCCAGTTTATCGGCTGCCGCCGCAGCAGCCAAAGCAATCGCTTCCAACAAATTACTTTTACCGCAACCATTTTCACCGATAAACACATTAAAGCGACCGACTTCCAACGTCAGATCAAACAGGGATTTATAATTGTTTATTTGTAATTTGCGAATCATGCTGGGCTGGTTTTACCGACTGATGTGATAGCTAAATCATAACATAGCTTGGAGCTTCAAGGTGTGTACACCAAAAAGTCGAACGCAACGACATGAATAAAACCACGAAGATACAAAGAAAAATCAAAGTAAAAACTTCGTGTTCTTCGTGTCTTGGTGGTTAAAATTAATCAATCTTCTTGCTCTTAATGTTTTCCAAAATCGCCAAGGTAGGAGCAGCTTGATTCATGGTGTAAAAATGCAGTCCGGGTGCGCCGCCGTCTAACAAACGCTGGCAAAGATGACTGACCACATCCAGACCAAAGGCTTGAACAGAGGCTCTGTCATCACCAAAACTTTCCAGGCGTTTTCGCATCCAGCGAGGAATATCGGCACCGCACATTTCTGAAAAGCGGAACAGTTGCGCATATTGCGTAATGGGCATGATGCCCGGAACAATGGGGATTGTTATGCCATTTTTTTCACAAGCGTCTACAAAATAAAAATACGCTTCGGCATTATAAAAATATTGGGTAATGACGGCATTTGCACCGGCCTCAACTTTGCGCTTGAAGTTTTTAAAATCGTTTGTTGCATTTGCCGATTGCGGATGCACCTCCGGGTAGGCGGCAACGTGAATCTGAAAGTAATCACCGGTTTCCTGGCGAATAAACTCGACCAACTCATTGGCGTAACGAAATTCTCCGGCTGACAACATGCCGGAGGGTAAGTCGCCTCTTAAGGCAACAATTTTCGCAATGCCATGATCCTGATAGTTTTTAAGAATCGCGCGAATATTGTCTTTGGTTGAGGCAACACAGGATAAATGCGGTGCAGCAGCGATACCTTTTGTCTGAATATCAATAACGGTATCGAAAGTTTTATCGCGGGTTGAGCCACCGGCACCAAAGGTAACAGAAAAAAAATCGGGATTAATTTTTGCCAGCTTGCTTTGAACAACTTGCAAGCTTGCTGCACCTTCTTCGGTTTTTGGCGGGTAAAATTCGAAACTGAATAGCTGGGGATGTTTTTTTTGTGATTGCATTTTGGCCTCACTGACGGGAATACGATGCGTAAATATTGAAAATTCGTGCATCGTCAATGCAAGATTTACAAAAATTTTGTAAAGTTTATTGTTGGAAGAACAATGGGGGAAAAGCCAGAACTAAGAGTCAAGTTACCTATGTAGGCTCTTAAAAATGGATATGCAATTGCGGGGGCATTCATTTTAACAAAGTTCGATTCTTTAAATACTTCATCAATGTCCCCATCTACAGAAAATCTTGCTACATATTCAACCATAAGAAAAAACTCATCTTCTATTTTCAGAGATACGTTAAATATAATTAAAAACTCATTCAATTCAAGTTCAGAAAAAGCAGGCGTAAATGAAAACTTAAATTCGTCTTCATCCTCTAAATTTTCTTGTGAAACTCCGGCTAAGTTTAGATGCGTAACTTTAGTATCAATAAATTGAATATTCATTAAGGTTAAGCTGCCAACTGATCTAAATAAGCTTTGTCATTTGCTGAAAATATACCATTCTGCTCCCCTCTATAAGAAAGATAAGCAGGCATTATTATCTTGCAATGTTTCTCTGTTGGTAAATTATTGGATTTCATTCTTGTGGTCGTTTTTAAAAGGTTGCTAAAACAATGCTGAATCAAAGAAGATTCAATAGCAGGTTCTAGTTGATTTAAAAAAGACTCAATAGTTGGCCCCATGTTGCATTTTACAGCTTCATATTTCTTTAGAAAGGTAGCGTCATCCATGTTATTAAGCAGCTCGTCTATAAGCTGCAATGACTTTTTTTGGTTCACATTCATTTTAATCACCTATATGTTTGATGATATGCAGCTTTCTTTAAACTGCTCAGGATGAATTATATCCCTACTTTTAATACAATTGACAGCAACCTCAAATAAGCAAAGTTGTTGTCTTGTTACTAAGGGCAGCCGTTCATTTTTGTTCTTAATAAATGCAACTTTAGAATTTGAATATTCATCTTGCACTTTTATTGCACTATACGGAAAAATTTCTTTGTTGTCTTTTGCTTCATTTCTGTAAAAAGCCAATACTTCGATCATAGTTGCTTTTGCTTGTGGATTGATGTTTTTTAATTTTTTCTCGAATTTAGTAAGCATAGCTTGAAAACGTAGTTGATCCTCTACTGAACCAACTAAATCTAAAAGCAAGCTTTTATCTATTTCGATTAAACATTCAACAATTGCATAATCACCTTTTATTGAATTTTCGCCCCATTTATGAGCAAAATAATCACTGTCTGTCCAAAAATAATATCCCTGTGTTAGCCATTGTCTATCATTGGGCTCACTAAGAAATGGAGCATTCTTCCAAATATAACTCCATCCACCATCGACTTTACATGCATGATAACCTTGTATTTTTACCATGCTTTCCATAATTCGTAGAGAGATTAAATAGGTAAAACCATTTAATTATTATAAGTTATTTATTTATTTTATTATTTTATTAAGTTACGTAAACCTAATTATCAAGTAAGTGTAGGATGTGCTAAACAAAAGAAAACACATCCTAGTAATAAATCAATAACGATAATGATCCGCTTTATAAGGGCCTTCAACCGGAACATTAATATACTTGGCTTGTGCATCTGTTAAGGTTGTTAAATTAACGCCCAGTTGTGCAAGATGTGATCTGGCCACTTTTTCATCCAGATTTTTAGGCAGAATATAAACTTTATTTTCGTACTTATCGGCATTATTCCACAGTTCTATTTGCGCCAAAACCTGGTTACAAAATGAATTGGACATTACAAAACTGGGGTGGCCTGTACCACAACCCAAATTCACCAGACGGCCTTCAGCCAAAATAAGTAAACGTTTACCATCAGGAAAAATGACGTGATCAACTTGAGGTTTAATATTTTCCCATTCGTATTGACGCAATGAGGCAATTTCAATTTCAGCATCAAAATGACCGATATTACAAACGATTGCCTGATCCCTCATGGCCAGCAGATGCTCATGGGTAATAATGCCAAAGTTTCCGGTTGCCGTCACAAAAATATTAGCGATAGGTGCCGCTTCTTCCATAGTGACTACGCGATAACCTTCCATTGCCGCTTGCAAAGCACAAATGGGGTCAATTTCAGTAATCCATACTATTGCACCCAGACCACGCAAAGATTGTGCACTACCTTTACCCACATCGCCATAACCGCAAACTACCGCTATTTTGCCGGCAATCATGACATCGGTTGCGCGTTTAATGGCATCAACCAAAGACTCGCGGCAACCATACAGGTTATCAAATTTTGATTTGGTCACTGAATCGTTCACATTAAAAGCAGGGACTTTCAACGTGCCTTTTGCCAACATCTCATACAAACGTAAAACGCCGGTAGTGGTTTCTTCAGACAAACCTTTAACACCAGCCATTAATTCTGGATAGTTGTTATGCATCAGGGTGGTCAGATCACCGCCATCATCCAGAATCATGTTGGGTCTCCAACCATCAGGCCCTTCAATGGTCTGGACAATACACCATTCAGCTTCTACTTCGGTTTCGCCTTTCCAGGCAAAAACCGGGATACCTGCCGCCGCCATTGCTGACGCGGCATGATCCTGGGTAGAAAAAATATTGCAGGATGACCAACGTACTTCTGCACCCAAAGCAGTCAGGGTTTCAATCAAGACCGCTGTTTGTATCGTCATGTGCAGACAACCTGCGATACGCGCACCTTGTAACGGTTTTTCCTGACCATATTCTGCACGCAATGCCATCAAGCCCGGCATTTCCGTCTCGGCTATATTTATTTCTTTACGACCCCAGGCTGCTAAAGCAATATCAGCGACTTTATAATCTTGTTGGCTCATTATTTTACCTACCTTGTTTATTTTTATTAGAGGCCAGCCGCATCTTTTAATGCGTCAACTTTATCGGTTTTTTCCCAGCTAAATGTATCTTCAGTACGACCAAAATGTCCATAAGCAGCAGTAGTTTGATAGATAGGTCGTAATAAATCCAGCATTTTGATCAAGCCCTTGGGTCTCAGATCAAAGTTATCCCGGATAATTTGTACCAATCTGTCTTCGCTCAATTTACTGGTGCCAAACGTTTCCACAGTAATCGAAGTGGGTTCTGCAATACCAATGGCGTAAGAAACCTGAATTTCACAACGCTCAGCCAAGCCGGCAGCAACAATATTTTTTGCCACATAACGAGCCATATAGGCTGCTGAACGGTCAACTTTTGAGGGATCTTTACCCGAAAAAGCACCGCCGCCGTGTCTTGCCATTCCGCCGTAAGTATCAACGATGATTTTACGACCCGTTAAACCACAATCGCCTACAGGGCCGCCAATAATGAATTGTCCGGTTGGATTAATAAAATATTTGGTGTCTTTATGTAACCATTCTTTAGGCAGAACCGGCAAAATAATTTCATCCATCACTGCTTCATGCAATGATTTATTACTAATTTCCGGTGAATGCTGGGTAGATAAAACCACGGCATCAATGGCTACCGGTTTATTATTTTCGTATCGGAAAGTAATCTGACTTTTTGCGTCAGGGCGTAGCCATGACAAGGTTTTATTTTTACGGACTTCAGCCTGACGCTTGACCAACAAATGTGAATAAGTAATTGGAGCCGGCATCAACACATCGGTTTCATTACTGGCGTAGCCGAACATTAAGCCCTGATCGCCGGCACCCTGTTCATGATTGTCATCCTCGTCAACACCCATCGCAATGTCGGCAGATTGCTTGCCGATAGCATTTAATACCGCACAACTTTGGCCGTCAAAGCCTATGTCGCCATGATCGTAGCCAATATCACAAACCACTTTTCTGACCAGTGCTTCAAGATCTACCCAGGCATTAGTGGTAATTTCACCGGCCAGTATCACCATGCCGGTTTTTACCAGTGTTTCACAAGCAACTCGTGACCGTGGATCTTGTGCTAATAAGGCATCCAGGACTGCATCGGAAATTTGGTCAGCAACCTTATCGGGATGACCTTCTGAAACGGACTCTGATGTAAAACTAAAATTATTGCTCACGCTACCACCTTCATTAATGATAAAAGCCAGATGTACAAAAGGCTGCATAAGCAGCCTTTTCATAAAGGGCTGCTTATGCAGCCTTTTGTATTAATGGTGGGCCCTGTAGGACTTGAACCTACGACCTGCCGATTATGAGTCGGACGCTCTAACCAGCTGAGCTAAGGGCCCCTTATTCTTTATCTATTCACCGTCCAGAAAACATCTTAATTGCTCTGACCGGGAGGGATGTCTCAATTTTCTTAAAGCTTTTGCTTCAATTTGACGAATCCGCTCACGCGTTACATCAAATTGTTTACCAACTTCTTCCAATGTGTGATCAGTATTCATATTGATACCAAAACGCATCCGCAAAACTTTCGCTTCTCTTGCTGTCAATCCGGCAAGCACGTTTTGTGTTGATTCACGTAATCCGGCAATGGTTGCAGCTTCAACGGGTGAGAGTACTTTAGCATCCTCTATGAAATCTCCCAAATGAGAATCTTCATCGTCACCAATAGGCGTTTCCATTGAAATAGGTTCTTTAGCGATTTTTAACACCTTACGAACTTTATCTTCGGGCATTTCCATGCGCTCAGCCAATTCTTCCGGTGTTGCTTCCCTTCCCATTTCCTGCAAAATCTGCCTGGAAATCCGGTTTAATTTATTGATCGTTTCGATCATGTGCACCGGAATTCGTATCGTTCTGGCCTGATCTGCAATAGATCGGGTAATCGCCTGTCTGATCCACCACGTTGCATAAGTTGAAAACTTATAGCCACGACGGTATTCAAACTTATCTACCGCTTTCATTAAGCCAATATTACCTTCCTGAATCAAATCCAGGAACTGCAATCCGCGATTAGTATATTTTTTTGCAATCGAAATAACCAGCCTTAAATTAGCCTCGATCATTTCTTTTTTTGCACGCCTTGCTTTAGCTTCACCGATTGACATGCGTCGGTTAATATCTTTTAACCCGGCTATAGTCAATCCATACTGTGCTTCAGTTTCAGTCAGTATTTTTTGTGCTTTTTTTAGCTCTTTTTCACGGGCTTTCAAAACATCCGAGTAGCTATGTCCGCCATTCAAATGATGATCCAACCACTCTGATCCGGATTCACTTTCTGTATAAGAGGCAATAAAGTCCTTACGGGACATGCCGGTCTCTTTAATGAAAATATCCAGAATCAACTTTTCCTGCTCACGAACAATAGCGACGCTATTGGGAATGATAGCCGTTAATTTTTTTAAATATTGCGGTGTCCATTTAAATTCCATGAACAAATCAGCCAGCACTTCAAAAGCTTTTTCAGTTTTTTCATGAGTATAGCCTTGTTTTTTGATTGCTGCTGAAGCTATTTTTAATTGTTTTCTAAGTGCTTCGACTTTTTCCTGAACTTCTTCGTAATTAAGTCCTTTTACCTCTTCTTCAGCACCGGCAACGTCTTCAGCGAGATCATTGGTTGGCATAACCGCAGCAACCAAGTCATCAGCATCACTTAAATCAACAAAACCGGAAATTAAATCAGTCAGGCGAATACCGCCCTCTTCACCGGAAACAGCATCAAATGACTGTATAAAATCATCGACAACAACACAAGATCGGGCAATCGCTTTAACCAGTTGCTGCTGTCCTTCTTCAATACGCTTGGCTATTTTTAATTCATCACCACGCGTTAACAACTCCACTGAACCCATTTCGCGCATATACATGCGCACAGGGTCTGTAGTTCTGCCAAACTCACTGTCAACAGACGCCAAGGCTGCAACTTCTTCAGCATCTTCGTCATCGGTAGTAACAGCTGCTGAATCATTAATCAGTGAATCTTCATCAGGTGCACTTTCATAAACCTGAATGCCCATCTCATTGATCATGCCAATGATGTCTTCAATTTGCTCAGGATCAACAATATCACTAGGCAAGTGATCATTCACCTCGGCATAAGTCAGGTATCCCTGCATCTTGCCTTTGGCTATCAATTGTTTAAGCTGGGACTGTTGCTGTTCTTGATTCATCATTCACTCACTGAATACTCTACTGAGTACGGTCATACTTAACAGAGAAGTATACTATAATATTATGTATATCATCTAATTATTTATTTGCCAACATTTTAACAAGCATCGCTTGCTCTTGACTATCCAAGCCGTTGCTTTGCGCTTTGGCTTGCAACTTAAGGATGCCGGCCTCTATACCTTGCTTAAGCAGGCTATCCAGCGCACCACTAAAAACATCTTCAATTTTGTCTTCGGAAACATTTAAATCCAACAATGCCAGCGCCTTGACGGATTTTTCTTCGGCTGTGTTGCGATAATATTCTATTAAAACAGCGGTATTAACCGTTTTTTTTTCTAAAATCACCTGCAACACATTTTTAAATAATTCAATGCCCCGAAACTCCAAGCCACTCCAATCAATATCTTTTTGCTCAACATTATCTGCCAACCTGGGGTTTTGCAGTAACAGGGCAATCGCTACGCGTGCCGAAGACAACCGATTAAGCGCCTGTTGAGGTTGCTTTTTTGGATGTAAAGTGCTCGTAACAGCACTATCCAAAATGTTCAGCGTCCGCATGCCGGATAATTCTTTAAGCCGCGCAAGCATCATTTCCTTGAATACGCCTTCCGGCAATTTTTCCAGATACGGCTTGGCTTTACCGATCAATTGCGCACGCCCCTCCATTTCGGAAAGATTTAATTCTCCTGATACCTGCTCAAAAAAATAATCGGACAGTGCCTGAGCCGTCTGCACTCGCTCGACAAACCTATCCAAACCCTCATCACGTATCAGAGAATCGGGATCATGACTTTGCGGCAACAACATTATTCTGCAAGACCTGCCATCCTTGAGACTGGAAAAAGCCGACTCCATCACTCGCCACGCTGCCTCACGCCCTGCCCTGTCACCATCAAAACAAAACACCAACTCCGATGAAAACCGAAACAGCAAGTCAAGATGCGCCTGTGATGTTGCTGTTCCCAACGCCGCAACAGCATAGTTAATACCATACTGAGCCAAGGCAATAACATCCATATAGCCTTCAACAATCAAAATTCTCTGCGGCTTTGAGTTTTTTTCCAGTAACTCATACAAGCCGTAAACTTCTTTGCCTTTATGAAATAGGGACGTTTCCGGGGAATTCAAGTATTTGGGTAACGAATCATCAAGTACCCGACCACCGAACCCTACAATTCGGGCTCGCTTGTCGCGAATGGGGAACATAATCCTGCCACGAAAACGGTCATAAACCTGACCATCATCCTTGATAACTACTAAACCGGCATCTATTAACAGCTTTTGGCTAAATTTCTCCGCCAAAACGCTCCACTTATCGGGCGCATAACCCAACATAAAGTCACGGGCAACCGCAGCCTTAACGCCTCTGACCTTAAGATAATCAACGGCTTTAGGGCTAACTCGCAACTGCTGTATATAAAAAGCAGCCACCCGCTCCATCAGACCATAAAGACTGCTTAAATCCTCTTTTTTGGAGATTGACTGATGAGCAACCGACTCCCTGGGCACGTCAACACCAACAAAGGCGGCCAGATCTTCAACCGCTTCAATGAAATCAAGATGGCTAAAATCCATCAGAAAACTGATGGCGTTGCCGCTCGCACCGCAACCAAAGCAGTGAAAAAACTGTTTATTACGGTTTACCGAAAAGCTGGGGCTTTTTTCAGTATGAAAGGGGCAGCGGGCGACATAATTTGCGCCCGTTTTTTTTAGAGGAACGTGCGAATCGATTAAATCAACGATATCAACCCGCACCAAAAGCTCATCAATAAACTCGCGAGGAATTCTACCGGACATTTTTACCCGGACCCCATAAAATTATCCAGCTAATGCAGCCTTAATTTTAGTGCTGACAATAGACATATCAGCGCGACCCTGCATTTTAGCCTTCAATAAAGCCATCACCTTACCCATGTCTTTAACAGATTCTGCACCCGACTCAAGGACGGCATCACTGATCATGGCATCGACTTCTTCTTCACTAAGCGCTTGCGGTAAAAAATCCTGAATTACCAAAATTTCAGCTTCTTCAATCGCCACCAAATCCAGCCGACCGGCATCACCAAACTGCCTGATAGA
Source organism: Methylococcaceae bacterium (assembly GCA_037130115.1). GTDB lineage: Bacteria > Pseudomonadota > Gammaproteobacteria > Methylococcales > Methylomonadaceae > Methylobacter_C. The sequence goes on along the minus strand of JBAXTQ010000008.1, from coordinate 25,628 downwards.
CTCACGGCGTTGCTTGAGCATCTTGTCAAGCACCAGGATAACCCGATCATTATCGAGCTGAATTCTCTCATCAACTTCAACCTGCTTAATGGCAGCCAAAATCAAACGAATCACACCCAGCCGTGCCTTAGCGCCCCCTTTCATGGAGGCTTTCATATCTTCCTTGATACGATCTGTTAACAAATCCATCACATTAACCTGATGTTAAAGTACTGGACGTCCACGACGTAAATTTTTCAACGCATAACGCTCACGAGCCAATTTCTTCAAATGACGCTTAACGGCAGCTGCACCTTTACGCTTACGCTCGGCGGTTGGTTTTTCATAAAACTCACGACGACGCACTTCAGCCAATACACCGGCTTTTTCACAGGCGCGTTTAAAGCGACGGATTGCAATATCAAAAGGTTCGTTTTCTTTAATTTTCACTGACGGCATTATATGATTCCAATTATGTTAATATTGTGAGTATGAGGACATTTAATATCCACTGAACAAACAGAACCCTTAATTATACATTCACTTTTAAAATTTTCAAAAACTCAATGTACGTTTTAGGCATAGAAACCTCCTGCGATGAAACCGGTGTCGCAATTTATCACGCCAAACAAGGCTTGATAAACGACATATTACACAGTCAAGTCGAGATGCACAGCGAATATGGCGGCGTAGTTCCTGAGCTGGCATCACGCGACCACATCCGCAAATTAGTTCCGCTTATCAAGCAATCCTTGCAAGAAAGCGGACTAAGCAGTACTGACATTAATGGCATTGCCTACACCGCAGGGCCCGGACTAATGGGCGCATTATTAGTCGGTGCCGCTACCGCCAGAAGCTTGGCATGGGCTTGGGATATTCCTGCGGTTGCCGTGCACCACATGGAAGGACACTTGCTTGCGCCCATGCTGGAAGAAAATCCGCCGGCATTTCCTTTTGTTGCCTTATTAATTTCCGGTGGCCATACCCTGCTGGTTAAAGTCGAGGGCATCGGTCACTACCAGCTCTTGGGTGAATCCCTTGATGATGCGGCGGGCGAGGCTTTTGATAAAACAGCAAAAATGTTGGGACTCGGCTACCCCGGCGGCCCTAAATTATCTGCGCTTGCCGAACACGGCACACCACAGATTAAATTTCCCCGACCCATGACCGACCGACCCGGACTGGACTTTAGCTTTAGCGGTTTAAAAACCTTTACGCTAAATACCTTCAACGCTTCCGAACTTGATCCGAACAAGACCGAACAAAACAAAGCCAACATTGCCGCCGGTTTCCAGCAAGCGGTTGCCGAAACACTCAGCATTAAATGTAAACGCGCCTTACAACAAACCGGCCTAAAAAGACTGGTAGTTGCTGGCGGCGTCAGTGCCAATCAACAAATCCGCACCTCCTTAACTGAAATGACCGCCAAAGAACAAGCGCAAATTTATTTTCCCAGACTGGAATTTTGTACCGATAACGGTGCCATGATTGCTTACGCAGGCTGCCAGCGCTTAATGGCAGGCCAACAGCAAGGCTTGGAGATTTTTGCCCGCCCACGCTGGCCAATCAGTGAGTTGTATTGAAACCTTCAGGTAAAAGGTTCAAGGTTCAAGGTTCAAGGAGGAAAAATAGAACCTTGCACCTTGCACCTTTCACTTTGCACCTAAAAAAAACCTTTCCCCTAAAAAATCATTCCTCGCCGTTCAACAAGCGCTGAATATTACTTTTATGTCGCCAGAGCAAAAATACCATCATAACCGTTGCCGCAGCCACGATGTAAATGTCACCTACCATAAACCAGGCATAGACCGGCGATAAAATAGAGGCACACAACGCCGATAAAGAGGAAATTTTACCGACCTTGTATATCAACAGCCAAGTGCCTATAAAAGCAAACCCCAGCAACCAGGAAAAGCCCAGCAAAACCCCAATGGATGTCGCCACGCCCTTGCCCCCTTTAAACCTAAAAAACACCGGATAAAGATGTCCCATAAAAGCCGCCAAGCCAATGACCGCCAATAACTCAAAAGACATTCCCAAAAAATTGGCAAGGTAAACAGGCAGCAAACCCTTAAGCAAATCACCCAATAAAGTAATCCCTGCCGCCTTTTTTCCTCCAAAACGCATGACATTAGTCGCACCCGGGTTCCCCGAGCCTTGTTCGCGGGGATCTGGCAAACCCATCAGACGGCAAATAATAATTGCACTGGAAATAGAACCTATCAGATAGGCAACCGGAACAAACAACCATTCAATCATGTAACTCTTTCCTCACACAGAACTTGTAAGCGGGGCACATTTACCTGATACTTACCGCTTTATTAAAACTACACATCATAACCGGAAATAACTATGGACATCATCTTTTTAGGCGGGCTTGAAATCGAAACAATCATCGGTATCTATGATTGGGAAAGGGAAACCAAACAAACCGTTGTGCTTGATATTGAAATGGCTTTTGACATAAGCAAAGCCGCAGAGACCGATGACATTCAATATGCGCTTGATTACAAAACCGTTTCCAAACGCATCATCGCTTTTGTCGAAATCAGCCAGTTTTTTCTTGTTGAAAAATTAATCTCTGAAATAGCCAATATTATCCGTACTGAATTTAACGTGACTTGGGTGAAAATAACCCTGAACAAAAAAGGTGCCATTCGTGGTGCCAGTGATGTCGGCATCATCATAGAACGAGGCGAGAAGTAACCATGCCCAACGGTTACATCAGCATAGGCAGCAATATCGACAAGGATAAACATATCCTTGCCAGCCTAAAAGCGCTTGAACATCACTTTGGCAAATTGACTGTCTCAAGTATTTACGAATCAGACGCTGTCGGCTTTACAGGGGATACTTTTTACAATCTTGTCGTTGGCTTTAAGTCAGAAAAAGACGTACACGAAGTCGCCCATCTACTACGCCAAATTGAACTGGACAACGGTCGCACGCGCAACAGCCAGAAATTCTCGCCCCGCACCCTTGACCTTGACCTTATTCTTTATGACGGACTGATACTCAATGAGGGACGGCTACAGATACCTCGCGATGAAATTGAACGCTACGCTTTTGTGCTTGAACCTTTGGCAGAAATTGCTCCGACCTTAAAACACCCGGTTAGCCAAGTGAGTTACGCGGATCTCTGGGAAAAATTTGACAAAACCAATCTCAAACAAAAACAAATTACGCCGACCTGGACTCATTAAGCAAAGCCAAGACGCGATTTATCGCGTCTTAAACCTAACAAAACAAGGTACGCCCACCATCAACTGTCAGTATTTGCCCTGTCATATAATCGGCATCTTTAATTAAAAACCATACCGCCTTGGCAACATCGGCCGGCTCACCACAGCGGCCCAAAGCCACCCGCTGCAAAATCTCTTTCTTTCCCTGCGCCGACAAATCATTATCCGGCCAAATTATAGCCCCCGGTGCCACTGCATTCACACGAATTTTCGAGCCAAATTCCTTAGCCAGGATTTTAGTCATAGCCACCAAGCCGGCCTTGGCAATACTGTAAGCAGGATACCCCTTTAAGCCGCGTTCGGCGTGAATATCAGCAATATTAACAATACAGCCCCTATTTTTCGCTAACGTTTTTGACAATGCTTTTGCCAAAAAAAAGGGCGCTTTTAAATTACAGCCCATTAACTCATCCCACTGCTGCTCAGTGACATCCGCCATTGCCGTTGGATAAAAAGATGACGCGTTATTGACCAGCACATCTATTCCGCCCCAAGCCATACAAGCCTCGCTGACCAGCGCGTCCAACTCGTCGCTATTGAGTAAATCGGCCTGCATTATGTAAGCCGAATCAGGGCGCAATTGATTTAATTCATAACAAAGTGCCAAAGCCGCTTCTTTTGACGATCGGTAATGCAAAAACACATTACAGCCTTCGCTATGTAACAAGCGTGCACAAGTGGCACCAATGCGCTTGACTGCTCCCGTAATCAATACATTTTTTGGCATAATAACGTCTCCTGATTTTAAAAGCTCACGGGTTATAGTTCCGACCCATTAATAAAAAATATCTGCTTTAAACTGCGCTTTAACGCTGACTTTAAACTTATTCTTGCACTATCGCGCCGGATGCCGGAAACGCTTGCGCTCGAAAGCCCTGTTTCAGCCGGCACCTGCCCCCTAACTTTACAGTAAAATCAGCTACATCAGCACGGTAATTCAGAAATTATAGCCCAATAATACAGGCATCGACGGCTATCAACACCGCCCAAGCTTTTTTCGCAGAACTTTCTATCACTCATACATCTAACGTAAATTCGCTTATAATGATGGGCAACTTTTCTTCCAGTCTGTAGGTTGGTATTTTACCAATTGAGGGAATTTTAAATCGTCATCAGATAACTTGATGATTAAGTCGGTATAAACCATGGAGAACAAAAATGAACGAGCCCACTAAAAAGCTATTAAATTATTTCCTGATCGGCGTCTTTGCGGTTATTCCTATTGTTATCGTGCTGCAAATTATTATTTTTGTAAAAGGACTGGTTTCCAATTTATTTAACGTTGTTTACGATGTTTCCGATAACTACCTTTATACCGCACTGGTTTTCGCTGTCAGCTTTGCTATCTTGGTGTCTATAGGCAGCACCATTGTCAAAAAAGGTCGTTCCTGGGTTATTGGCATCTTTGATTTTGTTATCGACAGGATTCCTTTTTTGAACACAATTTACCGGGTGCTTAAAAAAGTCATCAACATGTTTTCATCGCATGAACAAACTATGACCAAGGAAGTGGTCTATGTTGAATATCCCAAAGAAGGTATTTGGGTACCGGCTTATGTAACCAACAAACAAGATGATAAATATATACTGTTTATCCCCACATCACCTAACCCAACCTCCGGCTTTACGGTGATTGTCGACAAGTCAAAATTAATACAATCGGCTATGAATATAGAAGAAGCCACCAGCTTTATTGTCAGTGTGGGCGTTGATTACAACAAAGCATCAGAAGCCAACAATTTACCCCGGTAATCACTGGTTAGCACAAGTGAATCATCACTAAAGAGGCAGAATCCATGAATCCCCTTCTAAAGCTGACGCTAATACTGCTGCTGTTTACTTCAATCACAGGCTGTGAAGAAAAAGACCAACAAGCCAAGACATCAGATCCAGCGGTGTTTAAAACCCAACTGGAAGCCTTGGAAAAAGCCAAACAAGTCGAGCGCGTACTTCAGGATGAAGCCGCGCAACAACGAAAAGCAATAGATGAAAGCACTGACAGCCAAAAGCAATGACGCATTCAAATAATACAAAGGATGTTTTTTCAACACCGAAACATGAATTACATAAATAAAAGTCTTTTATTCACCACGAAGAACACGAAGTTTTTACCTTGGGTTTTCTTTGTGCCCTTCGTGTCTTCGTGGTGTTATTGCTTTAAGTTAATGCCTATGAACCAATCGACATCATCCTTCCTGGTGATAAGCGACAATGCGCTCAACTTCGTTTTTTGATCCCAAAACCAGCGGCACGCGCTGATGGATGCCGGTGGGTTTAATATCAAGAATACGCTCACGACCCGTAGAACAAGCGCCACCCGCCTGCTCAATAATAAACGCCATCGGATTGGCTTCGTACATAAGGCGTAATCTGCCGGGTTTTGATGGATCACGTAAATCAAACGGATATAAAAACACGCCACCCCGCGTCAGGATTCGATAAACCTCGGCAACCAACGAAGCAATCCAACGCATATTAAAGTTTTTGCCGCGCGGCCCTTCCGTCCCTTGCAAACATTCATCAATATAACGCTGCACAGGCGGCTCCCAGAAGCGCTGATTTGACATATTAATGGCAAACTCACCGGTCTCTTCAGGAATTTTCATGTCGGGATGAGTCAAAATAAACTCACCGATATCCTGATCCAGCGTAAAACCATTAACGCCATGTCCCGTTGTTAAAACCATCATGGTTGACGGCCCATAAAGCACAAAACCGGCACAAACCTGCTCCGCACCCTGACGCAAAAAATCTTCAACGGCAGGCTCTACGCCTTCACGGCAACGTAAAACAGAAAAAATAGTCCCTACCGCCAGATTAACATCAATATTTGAAGACCCATCCAAAGGATCAAATAACGCCAGATATTTACCCTTGGGATACTGCGCCGGAATGGCAATAATATCGTCTACTTCTTCTGAGGCCATACCCGCCAGATGACCCGTCCAGTTAAGCGCATTAACCATAATGTCATTGGTGATAATATCCAGCTTTTTTTGTACCTCACCCTGTACATTCTCAGACTCGGCACTGCCCAATACCCCCACCAGATTACCCCGATTAACCAAGTGCGATATTTCTTTACAAGCGGTTACAATATTATTCAGCAACAGCGTAAACGTGCCTGATGCCTCCGGCAACCCGCGCTGCTGCTCAATAATGAACTGGGTCAAGGACACTTTATTCGTCATTCTTCATATCTCCGTTGGTGGTTATGATGCCAATAAATTATTTTTACGCAGCAGGAATTTATTTTAAAAATCGCTCCTAAGCCACTGCCATTAAGTTAAGCGCAAGTTGTTTAAAAAACGGGAGTGCAATCGCTTCAGCTATTGCCTGTAAAAACAGCTAAAGCTGTTTTACTCCAGTTGTATGCTTAGGAACGCGCATGAAATAACTTGACCATTTATATTCCCTCACCCCAGCCCTCTCCCAAAGGGAGAGGGAGCAAGATGCCGAAGTTATTTCATGCACATTCCTTAACTTAACGGCATTGCCACTATCCCCTCTTTTTCAAAGAAGGATACAAAATAATTATCGTTTTTTTTAATGAGGCGGTTGGGTTTAACAGACCATCGACTATCAACTAACCGTTTTTGAACAGCACATTATAAATCTTAAAAAACAGAATCGATGCGGCCAATACCAAGGTAATTGAGTTGGCAAAAATAATTGCTTTATCGGAGATATAAATACCGTAAAGAAGCCAAAAAAACACGCCCGCTGTAAACAGACTGTACATGCTCAACGAAAGAGATTCCGTGTCTTTGGTTTTTATCGTTAAAATAGCTTGAGGTAAAAAAGAGGCTGTTGTTAAGGTAGCGGCTACATAGCCGATTATTTCTGGCGTGATTATCATAAATCCGGTTTTGAATTTGGGTATACCCAGCGTCACAAAAGCAACGGCGGTACTATTAAATGATTAGTCTATTAGCTCACTATAAACATGTCAACACCCGGAAATATCAACTAACGGGTAAACCGGTGCAATTTACAGACCTCAAACAAGGCATAAAATCAGGCGGTCTCGCCATCAAACCAATCACCAACCTACCCTCGCTTTGGCGGCATAGTGTGATTTCGCAAGACCACCGTGTTTTCCATCCTTCTCACCAGCTACGGCTTACACTTGAAGCACTTCAGTAACGCACCGTTAAGCCATACTATTAAGCCTAGTGAATATGCACTTCACGTGACTTTACCGTATCGCTTCTACGCAAAGTATAACTGTCATCCTCGTCGCCCTTCATCTGCGTTCCATCCGTATTAAGCAGAATGAGCGTTCCTTCATCTTTAATCAGATATTGCCGTGTGCCTGCTTCGCTACGGGGTGTTAAAACAACGGCATGAGTTTCATCATTCCAACTATACTTCCCTTTTTCATAATATTCCCTTGAAGATTCTTTGGCGGACTGAGTCACCAGCAGATAATTGTTATTTTGTTTTAAAGACAGTGTCGATTTAATCCCGTTACAATCATTGCAAGGGAGATAACCATAAAAAATACCATGAAATTCCAGATTTTTATCGACAGGTGTAACGTGATCGGTGTGATCTGTAACTTGCTGATGATTCTTAATACGCGCCCTGACAAAATTTTCTTGCGCAGTTAAGTCTGTTGCTGCCATTGCATAATTAGCGGAAAACAGAACACTGAAAGCAATCAACGTCAGATTTTGTTTTAATTGTTTTTTTAATGCGTGCATATAAGCTCCTATTTTAACGATTCGAACGGTAGTTTGATAACCCGCTAATATAACTGGAATATGACTGGGGTCAAATAATATAATGTGAACATAACCAGCCTCAGAGCATGGTTTATGTGCATTAACGGCTATCAAAGTTATCTGAATGCTATACTAAGAGCTGCCATACTCGACAAAATCAGTCATCAGTAATATTATTGGGTTAATGGAAATTATTTGAACACCTGAAATTATGCATCCTTCATAGAAGCCCAAAAGTAGTTGACAATTTTTTATCACAAAAAATGCTAATAATCTCTGTAGGTCGGGTTAGGCGCTAGCCGTAACCCGACACAAATACGTCGATTTGTCGGGTTATACTTTCGCTAACCCGACCTACGCGACGAGTGTTGCAAAAAGTGTAAATCGAGGAATGAAGGATGCCTGAAATTAAGGGATTTTTAGCGCCCCATGAAGTGTATTATTTCCATCCTAAGCCACCTATTAAAACAGCTCCTTATTTATGAAAGTAATACTTTATTTTATTTTTTCCATGATCTTGATTTCAGTCAATGATATGGTTTTGGCTGAGCAAATCCAAGACTGTACTCAGCGCTCTTCCGGTTCTGAAAAGAAATGTGTAGCAGGAAAGAAGGACGACAAAGGCAGTAAAAGCGCAACAAAAATAGTCGCACCGCCACCCAAAAAAGAAACGGCTCCCGCTATTGCACCTACCTTAAAAAACACAAACAAGAATGTAAGCAGCAGCAAATCATACCTGTTACAGCTATTGAAAAGCTTGGCAGAAGAAAGAGCCATTTCCAGTATTACGCCTCTTTTGAAAGATAGCGAACCCTATGTACGCGATGCGGCACTAGACGTATTAGGGCAATTAGACGCCAAAGAAGCGATTCCCCGTATTATTCCTCTTTTGCACGATACAGACAGCTCGGTTCGCAATAAAGCCATCAATGTATTAGTGCAATTTCGCGCCAAGGAAGCGATTCCAAGCATTACTCCTCTCTTTCAAGATAAGGACAAAAATGCACGCATCAAAGCCATGGAAGCGTTAGTGCAATTGGACGCTAAAGAAACGATTCCAACCATCATTCCGCTATTAAAAGATAACGAAAGCACGGTACGCATGGCGGCTATAAACACCTTATTGGAATGGCGGGCAACAGCGGCAACTACCGGCATTACCGAGCTTTTAAAAGATAACGATAGCGCTATACGTATCCGGGCCATGGAAGCACTCGGCTTGTTGCAAGGAAAAGAGGCGCTTCCCGGAATTATTTCGCTTTTAAAAGACAAAGACGATAATGTGCGTTTAAGCGCAATAAAAGCATTACAGGATTTAGACGCAAAAGAAGTGGCACCCAGCATGATTCTTCTTTTGCATGACAGCAATGCAACTATTCGTTCTACTGCACTCAGTTTTTTACACAAAGTAAAAGCAAAAGCCGCCATTCCCGGTATCACCCTGCTTTTGCAAGACAGCAATCCCGATGTACGTAGTAATGCAATAGCTGCATTAGAAGACCTGCAGGGAGAAAAAGCGGTTCCCGGCATTATTCCACTGTTAAACGACAGCACCGGCCTTGTACGCCTTCAGGCGATAAATTCGATAGCACGCTTACAAGAAAAAGAATTAATCCCGCGACTGGTTCCTCTGTTACATGATAATGACGACCTGATACGTATTCGGGCAATGGAATTATTGAAACAATGGCAAAACGAAAATGCCTTGCTCCCTAAAAAAGAAGCGATTTCTACTCTATTGCCTCTTTTGCAAGACACCAATAAAAACATCCGCTATACAGCCGTCACCACATTGAAAGAGTTACAGTCACCAGAAGCGATTCCCGGAATTGTTGCTCTTTTACAAGATAGCGATAATGACGTACGCCTTGCCGCGATAGATTCCGTAGCCAAATTACAGACAAAGGAAGCCATCCCAACGCTGGTCTTTTTTGTAAAAGATGATGAGCCTAAAATACGTATTGGCGCAATGAACGCACTGCTGGAATTACAAGGAAAAACGGCAATCCCTATTATCGCGCCTCTTTTAAAAGATGAAGTCATCGATGTACAAAATGCTACGCAGGAAAGACTGTCACAGATACAAAATCCATTATTAACCGCGTTAATCAATAGAACCTTTACCCTGTTAATGGCGCTATGTCCTGTCTTGGCGTTTTTGCCATTGTTTTTATCGGGTAAAAAGTTTTTTGTCAGCATTGCAATCTTTATCGCCTCACTCTTCCTTTTTCGTTTTTTGGCTGATGTTTCGCCTTACTATCCGCAGTTTAAAGAAGGATCTACATGGGGAGGAATATACGAACTGGCGGTATTATTTGTTTTTGCAATCGCAATGTTTTTGAAATTAATTTGGTATCTCATAGCCAACGTATTTAAAGGTTCATCGAAAATTAATGAGAATAATATGGACACGAAATTCAATTAAGAAGAAGTGGATTCAATCCTGAAGTGCAATCTTGATACTCATGCGGGTTGTTGCAATGTGTCAGCGTAAAAAGGAGCTAAAAACGGAGTAACTTTGCTTTCTTACCGGACATTATTCAGCGCTGTTAGGTGGATACTTTTCAACGTTGATTGACACTCTAACGCTATCCTGGCTTTTTGTGTACCCGTAAAAATATTACGCTTTTTTTCACTCATTTCTGCCTACCTTTTTATGGAAGACACCCGCTTAAACTACTGTCCGGATTTTGGGATCCACTATGCCCAATATGCCGGGCGTTTAAACCGCTGATAAAACCGGTGCTTTGGGTCGTTGGACATTAGCCATCTGTCCGCCATCCCCATCTGAGTAGCTGGTTCAAGGTTATCCATCACCGTCCATTGCTCCAATATCAGCCTGCTTGTCATATCCATTCATCCATTTTGTAGGTTTTCCTACAAAACCAATTCCAACAAAAGCTACTAATTTCAATACCATAAAGAAATGGCACAAGGCTTGCTAATATCAATGCAAACAAAGCTGTTTTTTTGTAAAGGTAACCATGAAATCAACAAAAGATATTGCTGCGCTGCTGGATGAACCTGCCTGTGAGCATAACAAAAAGGAAAAATCCGGTTGCGCCAAGCCCAAACCGGGTGCTTCGGCAGGTGGTTGCGCTTTTGACGGCGCACAGATTGCCTTGTTGCCTATTGCCGATGTCGCGCATATTGTCCACGGCCCCATTGCCTGTGCGGGCAGTTCTTGGGACAACCGGGGGACGCGCTCTTCCGGAGCGGATTTATATCGCATTGGTATGACCACCGATTTAACCGAGCAGGATATTATTATGGGACGTGCGGAAAAGCGCTTGTTCCATGCCATCAAACAAGCCATTGATAGTTACTCGCCGCCCGCCGTCTTTGTTTATAACACCTGTGTACCGGCATTAATTGGTGATGATATTAATGCCGTGTGTAAATCAGCGCAAGAGCGTTGGGGCGTACCGGTGGTGCCGATTGATTCTGCCGGATTTTACGGCACCAAAAACCTGGGTAACCGTATTGCCGGTGATGCTATGGTGAATCATGTGATTGGTACGCGTGACCCTGATCCGTTGCCGCAAATCGCGGCACATAAAGGCATTACAGTCCATGACGTTAATCTGGTCGGCGAATACAACATTGCCGGTGAATTCTGGCATGTGTTGCCGTTGTTGGATGAATTGGGCTTGCGGGTGTTGTGTACGCTGTCCGGTGATGCCCGCTTTCGTGAAGTGCAAACCATGCACAAAGCCGAAGTGAATATGATGGTGTGCTCAAAAGCGATGGTGAATGTCGCCCGCAAGTTGCAGCAACAATACGGGACCCCCTGGTTTGAAGGCAGTTTTTACGGCATTACCGACACCAGTCAAGCCTTAACTGATTTTGCAAAAGCCCTTGATGATGCCGATTTAATGGCTCGCACCGAGGCGCTTATAGAACGTGAAGAAAGCCGGGTCAGGAAAGAACTTGAACCCTGGAAAGCTCGTCTTAAAGGCAAGCGGGTCTTGTTATTTACCGGCGGTGTAAAAAGTTGGTCGGTGATTTCAGCACTGCAAGATTTAGGGATGGTGGTGGTTGCCACCGGCACCAAAAAATCCACCGAAGAAGATAAAGCCAGAATACGTGAACTGATGGGCGAAGACACCGTGATGATTGACGATGGCAGTCCGAGAGCGTTGCTAAAAATCGTGCATGACTATCAGGCTGATATTTTGATCGCGGGTGGCCGAAATATGTACACGGCGTTAAAAGCCAAAGTGCCGTTTTTGGATATTAACCAGGAACGCGAATTTGGTTATGAAGGTTACCAAGGCATGTTGGAACTGGTGCGCCAATTGGCACTAACAATTGAAAGTCCGGTATGGGATGCGGTTAGAGCACCTGCACCGTGGAAAATAAAATCCCCTCTGCCTCCCCTTTTTCAAAGTGAGGAATGCTAGCCATGGCTGACATCCTAAAAAGAAACAAGGCGCTATCCGTCAATCCTCTTAAAGCCAGCCAGCCCATCGGAGGTTCCTTGGCAACGCTGGGGTTTAATCGGTCAATACCCATGCTGCATGGCTCACAAGGCTGCACGGCTTTTGCCAAAGTGTTTTTTGTCCGTCATTTCAGAGAACCGATTCCACTGCAAAGCACAGCGATGGATCAAGGCAGTTCGGTGATGGGCGCCGACGAAAATGTACGCGAAGGGATTAGAACCATTGCCGAAAAATCCCGCCCTGCACTGATTACTATTTTAACAACCGGGCTTGCTGAAACCCAAGGTGCGGATGTGCATCGCAATGTTCGGGAATTTAGAGAAGCCAACCCGGAATTTGCCGACATTGCTGTAGTCGGTGTCAATACCCCTGATTTTACCGGCAGCGTAGAGACGGGTTATGCAGCGACACTCACAGAGATCATCCGTGTCTTAGTCCCGGCTGCCAAAGAGGCGGGCACTTATCCCGGCAAACGGAAACGTCAGGTAAATGTCTTGGCAAATTACACATTGACACCCGGCGACCTGGAAGCACTTCGGGATATTTTTGAACAATTCCAGCTCAGAGCGGTTTTTATACCGGACATTTCCGACTCGCTGGATGGCTGTTTGACGGATGAAGATTTCAGTCCGGTCACCATTGGCGGTACGCCTTTGTCAGAAATGGCAACCTTGGGCGATGCACTGGCAACGGTGGTTATCGGGCCTTCGCTTTATAAAACCGGCGAATTACTGGAAGAACGCACCGGCGTTCCGACTTATGAACTGGATCATCTTTACGGCTTAAAAGCCAATGATGCACTGATTAGCGCCTTGACTGAAATCAGTGGCCACGAGGTGCCCGAGCGCATTGAACGGCAGCGCTCACAATTACAGGACGCCATGCTGGATACGCATTTTATGTTGGGTCAGTTACGAATTGCCATTGCCGCCGATGCGGATTTACTGAATGCCTTTGTTGATCTGGTTCAGGAAATGGGCGCTGAAGTGGTTGCCGCCGTCACTTCTTGTAACGTGCCGTTATTGGCGCGTATTCCGGTTACCACCATCAAAATTGGCGACCTTGAAGATATGGAGCATATTGGCAAGGCCAATAAAGCGCAACTGGTCATTGGCAACTCACATGCCGTGGATACCGCTGAACGGCTGGGCACGCCTATCTTGAGGGCAGGTTTTCCGTTATTTGATATTATTGGCGGTTATCAAAAAACCTGGATCGGTTATCGCGGCACCCGGCAGACGCTGTTTGATTTGGCCAATTTGGTCATCAATTATTCGCATGAAGAAATTCCGGTTTATCGTTCCGTGTATGCCCAAAAACCGGCCAGCGAACTTACCGACTATCCGCTGTCATGTCATTAACCCGACGTATGCACATTGTGCAATCGCTTGATAAAAGGAAATTTATGGACACTGCATTAAAAGTAGCCTTTGCCACGACTGATATGGACACCGTTAACCAGCATTTTGGTTCTGCCAAATCTTTTGCAGTCTATGCCGTTGATTTGGAACATTCCGAACTACTGGAAGCGGCCCAATTTGGTGAATTGAGTCAGGACGGCAACGAAGACAAACTGTCCGTCAAGATTGACTTGCTCAACGGCTGTGCAGCGGTGTATTGCCAAGCCATTGGCGGTTCAGCCATTAATCAGCTCCTCTTAAAAAACATACAACCTATTAAGGTTCATGAAGGCAGCAAGATTAAAGACTTGATCGTTGATCTGCAAAATGAAATAAAAGCCGGACCGTCCAATTGGCTGGCAAAGGCGATTAATCAACACAAAAGCCCTGATCCCGAGCGCTTCAGCAAGATGGAAGATGAAGGTTGGGATGAATGATTAATCGGGTCATAGGCATCAACTTAAGACATTTACCACGAAGACACGAAGAACACGAAGATTTTTCTTTGGTTTTTCTTCGTGAACTTCGTGTCTTCGTGGTGAATTAAATCTTTAAGTTGATGTGTATGGGGATGAATAATTAATACGGTAGGGGGGCTGGCCTTGGGCAACCAAAAGGGCTTGCCCCTGCATCGGATAAGCAAAAATTTATTATTTAACGGAGAAAAGAAATGGCCATAGCTGAATTAGTTGTACAAGAAGATGATGTAAATTTAAGTTCCGACATTGTAAAAGATTATATAAAACAATTACGTGCCATAGATACTTATGACACTTACGATGGCTGGTCGGAAGCGAAAATCATCGACCCTGTTGTGTTAACCAAAGAACGTAAACAGAAAATTCCGGTCATCGGTGATCCTGAAGAAATTACCATTGCCCGTTTAAAAGCTTATTACAATTCACTGGCGACACTGATTGAAAAAAAGACCGGCTTGATGGCGGCACCGATGATTAATGTAACGCATGAAGGCTTTGGCCGTGCCTTAATCATGGTGGGGAAACTGATTGTTGTCGATAAAGTATTGCGTGACACGCATCGTTTTGGTTTTTCCAGCCTTGAAGATTTGTGCGAAAAAAGCGAGAAAGCGATTGAAAAAGCACTCGGCTTAATCGAAAAATATCACAACGCTGCCACTGATTAAGGAGCACAGCCATGAGTCCTGAAGACTTGAAAAAGTTGGAAAAAGAGGTCAAAAAAACCAAACGCCTGGCCAGCGAACAGGCGATGGAATTACATGACTTGATTGAAGACCGCTTGCCTGATGCTTACGATGAAATTATGGGGATTGCGCAAGCCACCTACGATGCCTGCAAAGCATGGGATGCAGCCAATCAAAAACTGAATGCCGCGCAAGCAGCAGCGGCCTGACGGGGAGATTAATCATGGCTGAATTTGTAACCGGGGTAACCTTTGGCGGCAATCAATGGACACCTGCCTATGTGACTGACATCAATCAAAAAACCTGCATTGGCTGTGGCCGTTGTTTTAAGGTCTGCCCGCGTGATGTTTTTGATTTGGTGGAAAAAGCCGAAGCGCTTAACCCCGAGGATTTTGACGATGATTATGGCGATTTTGAGGACGACGATGACAACAGCATGGTCATGAGTATAAAAGACGGCCTTGATTGTATCGGCTGTGAAGCCTGCTCAAAAGTGTGTCCAAAAGACTGTTTTACTCACGTACACAAACAAGCGGCTTAATTTCATGGCTCTCAAGAGCATTTGGATTAGCGATAGTCACTCGCCCGGGAACGCCAAGCCCCAGCTTGGCATTTAATCAGACTATGCCGAGCTGGGGCTCAGCGTTCCCGGCGTCTCCACCATTAATATCAGGATCACGATCATGCCCAGACCAGAAAAACATGTATTTGTTTGTACTCAAAACCGGCCACAAGGGCATCCCAGAGGTTCATGTGCCAGTTCGGGTTGTGCTGAAATCATGAATGAATTTATGAATGAAATACAAACCCGTAATCTCTTTGAAAAAATCGGCCTGACCAATACCGGTTGCATGGGGCCTTGCATGATGGGCCCCAGTGTTCTGGTTTATCCTGAGGGCATTATGTACGGCAAATTGAAAAAAGAGGACGTTCTTACCATCATCGAACAACATTTGTTGGGTGGCAAACCCGTTGATAGTTTGATGGTTCCGGCCGAGATCTGGTAGCCTGATGAATTTATCTGAACACATCACTAAAAATCGTCCGTTGGCAGAATGTATCTGTCAGCGCCTGAGTGAAGAAATCATCAAGCTAGGGTTTGGAGCCGCTGAAATCAAGCACTACCCCCATTACGAGCAAGCCGATTTCGTGCTCATCAAAGACCCTTATACGGGTGACCATAACTTAACCTGCCATTGGTACGATGAGTCTAAAAAATCACGCATCGGCAGGCTTCAGTTTAATAGTGACGGCACTTTTTATGCAGAATATGATGTGATCAAAACCCATCCGCACAAAGCAAACTGGTTTGTTGAAGGCGTGACTGCTTGGGGTAAGGCTGAAAACATTAAGTCGGAAGCCAAATTATTGCCCATGCCTACCTAGCCAATATGGAAAAGCCATCAAGAATTTATGAGCTGTTAGTTGACCATGCGGACAGCGATACGCCCGTCACAGAACTAACCATCGGTCTGGTTTGGACGGTGTGTAAAGCCCAACAACTGGGTTTGGCAATGAGCCCCGGCAACCCCACCCGCACCTTGTCGTGGCCTGGAACTTTGGCGGGCAAAACGCTGGGCGAACTGGCCGCCTGGGTTACCGACTGGGAGCCTTACAAAGCTACCGTGGGTATGGCGGCTATTAATTGCAGCTTAAACCGCTACGAATTACCGTCCGGCATCACGCTGTTAGCGGCTACCGATAAAGGCAATCTGGCCGTTTTTGAACATTTTCTGCCCCAACTAAAAGGCAAAAAAGTGGTGGTGGTAGGCCGCTACCCAGGTATTGAACGTTATGCAGAAGACCTTGAACTTGTCATTTTGGAACGGCAACCAACGCACAATGATTACCCTGACCCCGCCTGTGAATTTTTATTGCCTGATGCTGACTGGGTATTTCTAACCGCTAGTTCAATCACCAATAAAACCTTTCCGCGCTTGGCCGAACTGGCAAAAAACGCGACCACCGTATTGATGGGGCCGACCCTGCCGTGGTTTCCCCAATGGCATGAATTTGGCATCGATTATCTGGCCGGTCTGGAAGTCGTTGATCCGGTAAAACTATATCAGACTGCGGTGGAAGGTGGCGGAGTACGTATTTTTGAAAACGGTGCTTGTTACCGGATAGTCAAGCTAACACGCGATAACAGCATGACTTGGTTGAAAAATAGAATAGCCGAGGATTATAATGAAAAGCAGCAACTGACTTCGGCAATGGAGCAGTGGTATTCGTCAGGAAAAAATGACCGGTTTCCTGAATTTAACCGATTGCATCAAGTAACCACGCGCTTATCGCGCATGGATAGCAGTTATAAACGTCTGTGGGATATTCATCACGGAGAACCATCATGACTGATTTATTAAACCGCAGCCGCGTTATCCTTTATTACAACGGTGCCATCAGCGGCCTGACGTTGTTCACGCAACACCCTCACGACAGTGTTTGCACGCCCACGCCTTTACCCGCCTTATCTTCGGTTTTGGAAGAAGATGAACTATCTTTGACCATCGTCCACACGCCGCCGGCCAACGTAGTCAGTACCATCAGTCATGCTCTGGGTTTACCCGCCCATCTCTTGCAAGCCAATCCCGCTTATCGGGAACAGGTTGATACGCCGGTCGGTATCATCACCGTCTATTTGGCTTATTTTAATGCGCTGGATCCACCCCATAAATTGATGGCTGAAAAGGGCTGTAAATTAAGAACGCTGACCGAGCTAAGAAACCGGCCACCGGCAGAATTGGAATTATTACGCCGTGCTTATGCCCTGTTGATGGAATCATAACCGTGTTTGATTTTATCGACGATTATCCGGGCGAGGAAGTCATTTCTCCTCAGCAGGGCTTATATATCCCTGAGGCAACTGATTGTATGCGCTGCGGATTGTGCATCAGCGTCTGCCCGACTTATAAATTATTCCAAATTGAAGCAGAAACGCCGCGTAGCCGTGTGCGTAGCATCGACAAAATCATTCATCAAAGCGCCTCAATTTCTGACAAAGAACTGCATCATCTAAACAATTGTACCCAATGTCGGGCCTGTGAAACCCTCTGCCCCAGTAAAATGGCTTATGGTCATTTGTTCGATCTTGCGCGTGAGAAACTTTGTCAAACAAGCACTTCAAAAAAGCACGGCAATCTTCTTGCCGTTATGGGTTTTAAACTCATAGAACACAAATCCTGGTTGACTGCGGCAACGGTTGTTATGGGCGTGTATCAAAAAATCGGGTTGCAGTTTTTGATAAGAAAAACCGGTTTGCTTAACGTGTTTAAGCTTAAAAGAGCTGAAGCGCTCATGCCAAAAGTAGTCATCACAAAACTGGCCGAGCGTTATCCCACAAACCGGCAACGCCGTGGCAATGTCGCCTTGTTTACCGGTTGCATCAGCGATCATTTTGACCGAAAAACCCTGCTCGCCTCCATTAAATTGTTAAATCATATCGGCTTCGATGTGCTTGTTCCCAGACAACAAACCTGTTGCGGTGCCATTCATTTGCATCAAGGTCAAAAAGACATGGCTGATAAAATGGCGGCACTGAATACCGATGTATTCAATGCATTGGACATTGAAGCCATTATCTACACGGCCAGCGGCTGCGGCTTGACGCTGAATGAATATGAGCATGAAAAAGACGATGACCAAAAATTCGGCAACAACTTGTTTGATATTACCGAATTTCTAAATCTGCACTGGCAAGACGCCATTAACCTGAAAGAGCCGCCTGCCAACATGAGAAAAATCGCCGTACATGAACCGTGCAGCCAACGAAACGTAACTCCGGTAACCGCCAAGCGACATCAATACGTTTATGCGTTACTTGAAAAGATACCTGGAATAACCGTGATACCTTTACCCGAAAATCAACTCTGCTGTGGCGCGGGTGGCGTTCATACCCTGACACATCCTGAAATTGCCGATCCGCTCAAAAATATAAAACTGGCGCACTTTGAACAATCCCAAGCAGACCTCCTGGTATCAACTAATATAGGTTGTGTCTTGCATTTAAATGCCGGGGAAGCTCTAAATAAAGTAATCCATCCCGTGGTATTGTTGGCAGAACTGTTAACCTAAACAGTTCAAGCCTTCCTCAGACAAACCAACTGCGTTGTTTGCCAACCTTGTTTCTGATAAAAATCCAAAGCCAGCCCGTTATTTTTATCCGCCAATAACTGCAAACGTTTAAGACCTTGAGATTCTGCCCAAGCAACCGCCTCAGCGATTAGTTTTGATGCGACCCCTTGATTTCTAAAGTCCGCAGCAACAATCAAATCTTCAAGCAACCCCACCCAACCGCCTTCCGCTGTTGAAATCAAAGTTTGTACACTACATAGCCCCAACACTTTATTATCACCCAGCTCAGCCACCCAGATACAATCCTTTTCACTGTTAAGTAAAAGAGTCAAGCCGCGTGCCTGTTTTTCCGGATCGAAATCAAAATCTGCCTCAAGCATAAAAAGCTCTTTTAACAGTTCTACCAATTGTGGAATATCAGAAGGTTTTGCCTTTCGTAGTGTGATCATTGTTCATTCTTGTTTATGGGCAGTCACCAAGATTAACCAATGGGGTTTGGCAACCGAGTGCTTGGGGGAACCTGCGGTTTCTTCTTCCGAAGTAATGACCTAAGCCACCCATTCCGGCAGATTTAATAACCGTAGGGACAAATCCCTTGCGGTTGCCCCCCTCAGTTATTCAAAAAGCTGTTTAGGATCGTGCATAAAATACCTTGACCATTTATATTCCCTCACCCCAGCCCTCTCCCAGAGTGAGAGGGAGCAAGATGCCTAAATTATTTCATGCACATTTCTTAGCAAACAACAGACAGCAGGTCTTCAGCGTCTGCGTTGATAATTTCCAGGCCTATTTTTTTGCAAAAGCGCTTTTCCTTATCAGTCGGATTTTTGTTTAAAACCCAACCCTTGTGCTCTGCCGCGCCGTAAACAATATCGCTCATGACCATGCGCTCTGAATCCCTGTTTAAAGGCATCCCGATAAACAAGTATTGCTTGCCTTTGCGGTATTCTTTAAGAAAGTCCGGGATGGCAAAGCCTCCCATTAACTCGGTAATATAATCGACATAATCGGCATCTGAAGCGACGTAGTTGGCTTCCGGTTTTGGCGTACCCAAGGGTTTAAATAAAACGGGCAGTCTGCGGTCAACCTGTTCCTGAGGTATTTCAAAATAATCACTGCCATCATAGTGATATATTTTAAATCGAAAAGCGCTGGCGGTGATTCTCGCGAGACCTACAATCAGCGTATGTTCTTCATCGGCATAGCTGTCTTGCAATTGCGTATCCCGATTAATGTCGATGATGTAGGCGGGTTTCCATTCCGCCAGCCAATCGTGTATGGCTGCGCGTGTCCATTCTGTGTCGCCATATAACTTGGTGAGAAACTGGCCCAGAAAATTTCGGCCTTTTTTAAGTTCCTGGTTCATGGCCGCCCTGGGAAACTCATACATCAACTTCGGTGCCATGGGATTACCGTTGTTCATGGCCAAAATCAAGCTATTGCTGTCAGCCGGCATGGCTGCCCCCGTTAGTTTATTGGTTGCATCAAAAAGCACACCCGGCCCCAGATAAGGGATGACGCGATTTTCGTACAAACCATTTAATATTTCAGCTAAGACATCAGAAGGCATTGTTAAAACTCCACTATTGTTTGTTTGTATCCATTAACACAGCAATAATCAAACCAGCTTTATATTTCCTGTCAATAAATAGCTTAACTTGCTAATTAACAAGGGGTTATAAATTTTATTAACGGGATTTTAACGGTGTCAGGCGGGGTGTTTTTGTTCTCTTTATAACAAAGCATACAACTGGAGTAAAACTGCTTTAGCTGTTTTTACAGGCAATAGCTAAAGCGATTGCACTCCCGTTTTTTAAACAACTTGGGCTTAATCTAACGGCATTACCCTAAGCACACGACTTATACTTTATATAAAACGGTACGAAAGCGCCGGAAACGCCACCACGCACACCGCCTGGATAGTCTTGTTCCGGCCTAATAGACATCAACTTAAGACATTTCACCACGAAGACACGAAGATTTTTCTTTGGTTTTTCTTCGTGAACTTCATGTCTTCGTGGTGAATTAATATCTTTAAGTTGATGCGTATGAGGTGGTCTTATTCCGACCTGCGCCTGTCTATATAAAGCAAAACAGGCAATAACCCCACTGTTATCAAGCTTACAGAAAGCTGACAAAATGTTTGAAACACAACGTAACTCAATCGCCATATCAGAATACTTAAGCATTATAAATCAATAGGATAACTCTAATTTAAGCAGTTGGCACACCCCTTGCTTTATACATAATGTCATTAACAACAACGTCCTATAACGAGGAGAAGATCATGGCTTTACGTCAATGTGCAATATACGGTAAAGGTGGAATTGGTAAGTCTACTACCACTCAAAATTTGGTTTCTGCGCTGGCCGAATTAGGTAATAGTGTAATGATTGTCGGCTGCGACCCTAAAGCTGACTCCACCCGTTTAATACTTCATGCCAAAGCCCAAACCACCATTATGAGTTTGGCGGCCGAAGCAGGTAGTGTTGAAGATTTAGAACTTGAAGATGTATTGAAAGCCGGTTATCGCGGCATTAAATGCGTTGAATCAGGCGGCCCTGAGCCCGGTGTTGGCTGTGCGGGTCGTGGTGTAATTACAGCGATTAACTTTCTGGAAGAAGAAGGTGCTTATGACGATGAACTTGACTTCGTTTTTTATGATGTACTTGGGGATGTTGTGTGTGGTGGTTTTGCCATGCCAATCCGTGAAAACAAGGCGCAAGAAATTTACATCGTCTGCTCGGGTGAAATGATGGCGATGTATGCCGCCAATAACATTGCCAAAGGTATCGTTAAATACGCCAACTCTGGCAGCGTTCGTTTGGCTGGTTTGATTTGTAACTCACGTGAAACTGCGCGTGAAGATGAATTGATCTCGGCATTGGCTGCAAAAATCGGTACTACCATGATTCACTTTGTACCGCGTGACAACGTTGTACAACGTGCCGAAATTCGTCGTATGACCGTTATCGAATATGAACCGGAACATAAACAAGCACAAGAGTATCGTGATTTAGCCATCAAGATTCGTGATAACAAAAATTTTATCATTCCAACACCTATTACTATGGATGAACTGGAAGAATTAATGATGGAATTCGGCATTATCGATGATGTGGATGAATCAATTATTGGTGTATCAGCAGCCGCAGAAGCGGTCGCTTAATACCGAACAACGTAGAGACGCGATTTATCGCGTCTGACTGTAGATACGCGATAAATTTCGATAAATCAAGACGCAATAAATCGCGTCTCTACAGAATTTCCGTCCTAAAACCTTGCCTGTTGGGGGATTACCCAAGGCATAAGTAGGAGATAATCATGGCAGCTCTAACAAGAGAAGAGACAGAAGCGCTGATTCAAGAAGTGCTGGAAGTCTATCCCGAACAAGCCAGGAAAGATCGCGCCAAGCATTTGGCGGTTAACGATCAATCCGTAGAAAAATCAAACAAATGTATTACTTCAAACCGTAAATCCCAACCCGGAACCATGACCATTCGTGGTTGTGCTTACGCCGGTTCCAAGGGTGTGGTTTGGGGCCCGATTAAAGATATGATCCATATATCACACGGCCCGGTAGGCTGTGGTCAGTATTCCCGCGCAGGTCGTCGTAACTATTATGTCGGCACAACCGGTATCAATACCTTTGGCACGATGAACTTTACTTCTGATTTTCAGGAGAAAGATATTGTTTTCGGCGGCGATAAAAAGCTTGCCAAAATCATGAATGAAATCGAGCAATTATTTCCGCTGAATAAAGGTATCAGCATTCAATCGGAATGCCCGATCGGTTTGATTGGGGACGATATTGAAGCGGTCGCCAAAAAAGCCAACAAAGAAATCGGTAAACCGGTCGTACCTGTTCGCTGCGAAGGTTTTCGCGGTGTCTCACAATCATTGGGTCATCACATTGCCAATGATGCGATTCGGGACTGGGTGCTGGAAAACCGTGACGGTGACGAAAGCTTCCCGACCACACCTTATGATGTCGCTGTTATCGGTGACTACAACATTGGTGGCGATGCCTGGGCTTCACGTACTTTATTGGAAGAAATGGGTTTACGCGTCGTCGCACAGTGGTCTGGTGACGGCACCATTGCGGAAATGGAAAAAACCCCCAAGGTGAAACTGAATTTGATCCATTGCTATCGTTCAATGAACTACATTGCACGGCACATGGAAGAAAAATACAAAATCCCCTGGATTGAATACAACTTTTTTGGCCCGACCAAAATTGCCGAATCATTACGCAAAATTGCTGCGTTATTTGATGAAACCATTCAGGCCGGCGCTGAAAAAGTAATCGCCAAATATGAGTCTGAATACCAGGCGGTCATCGACAAATACAAACCACGCCTGCAAGGCAAGCGCGTTATGTTGTATGTCGGCGGCTTGCGTCCACGTCATGTCATCGGCGCTTATGAAGACTTGGGTATGGAAGTGGTGGGTACCGGTTATGAATTTGGTCACAACGATGACTATGACCGTACCATTAAAGAAATGGGCAATGCAACGCTGATTTATGATGACGTAACCGGTTACGAATTTGAAGAATTTGTTAAACGGGTAAAACCTGATTTGATCGGCTCCGGTATCAAAGAAAAGTACATTTTCCAAAAAATGGGTATTCCCTTCCGACAAATGCACTCTTGGGATTATTCCGGCCCTTATCACGGTTATGACGGCTTTGCCATCTTTGCCCGCGATATGGACATGACATTGAACAACCCCTGCTGGAAACAAGTTAACGTCCCTTGGAAAACAGCAGACAGCACTAAAGTAGCCGTTGCCGCAGGCGCGTAGTTTGTAGGGTGCGCATCGCGCACCTTTTGCAAGTCATGCGATGTACTTTGTAGAAGGTGCGCAATGCGCACCCTACCTTCCTTCAACCGTCGTCCACAGATTAGTGGCGCGTAGGAGCTTATCATGAGTCAAGATGTAGATAACATTCAACCCAGCTACCCTTTATTTCGTAATGAAGAATACAAGGAAAGCCTGGCCACTAAACGTGAAGCTTATGAAGAGCGCCACCCTCAGGAAAAAATTGATGAAGTCTTTCAGTGGACAACCACCAAAGAATATCAAGAACTCAATTTTAATCGTGAAGCGTTAACCGTCAATCCGGCTAAAGCGTGTCAACCTCTGGGTGCTGTTCTTTGTGCCTTGGGTTTTGAAAAAACCATGCCTTATGTGCATGGCTCACAAGGTTGTGTTGCTTATTTTCGTACCTATTTTAACCGTCATTTTAAAGAGCCTGTCGCTTGCGTATCGGATTCCATGACGGAAGATGCGGCGGTTTTTGGTGGTCAAAAAAATATGATGGCAGGTCTGGAAAATGCCAAAGCCTTATACAAGCCTGAAATTATTGCCGTCTCAACCACTTGTATGGCTGAAGTAATCGGTGACGACTTAAATGCCTTCATCAATAACGCCAAAAAAGCCGGCCATATCGAACAGGAATTTCCGACGCCTTATGCCCACACCCCAAGCTTTGTCGGCAGTCATACCACCGGTTGGGATAACATGTTCGAAGGCATGATCAAGTATTTCACGCTGAATTTCATGGACGACAAAAAAGTCGGCTCAAACGGCAAGATCAATCTGGTTCCCGGCTTTGAAACGTATCTGGGCAACTTCCGCGTCATGCACCGCATGATGAAAGAAATGGGGGTTGATTACACCTTAATGAGTGATCCTTCTGAAGTGCTGGATACCCCGGCTGACGGGACTTTCCGTATGTATGCGGGCGGTACGACCCAAGCTGAAATAAAAGATGCACCCAATGCAATAGATACCTTGTTGCTGCAACCCTGGCAATTGGACAAAACCAAAAAGTATGTCCAAAACATTTGGCATCAACCCGCTACGGCCATCAATATCCCCATGGGTCTACAATGGACCGATGAATTCTTGATGAAAATCTCCGAATTAACCGGCAAACCCATTCCTGCTTCACTGGAACTTGAGCGTGGCCGCTTGGTTGACATGATGACTGACTCACACACCTGGATGCACGGCAAAAAGTTCTCCTTGTACGGTGATGCTGATTTTGTCATGGGCATGACCCAATTTCTGCTGGAAATGGGTGCTGAACCTGCTGATGTGTTGTGTAACCATGCCAACAAACGTTGGGCGAAAGCGATGGATAAAATGCTGAAAGATTCCCCTTATGGACAAAATACAGTCGTCCATACCGGCAAGGATTTATGGCATTTCCGCTCCTTGGTATTTACCAACAAACCGGACTTCATGATCGGCAATTCTTATGGCAAGTTCATTCAACGTGATACTTTTTATAAAGGCGAAGAGTTTGAAGTGCCGTTGATACGCATTGGTTTTCCTATCTTTGACAGACATCATTTGCACAGAATGACCACACTGGGTTATGAAGGCGCTATTTATATGCTGACCACCCTGGTTAATGCCGTACTTGAGCAGTTGGACAAAGAAACCAAAGGCATGGGTACAACCGACTATAACTACGATTTGATTCGTTAAGTTGTGAATGTATGTGGGTGCGACTTTAGTCGTCCCCATAGACATCAAATTAAGACATTTCACCACGAAGACACGAAGAACACGAAGATTTTTCTTTGGTTTTT
>JBAXTQ010000079.1:0-14867 GCA_037130115.1 Methylococcaceae bacterium | reverse complement strand
GTATAAAAAAAAGCGGGGATTGCCGTCTGTTTTTTAGGGCTTGCAGGATTTAGGTGACATACTTTTTGCCATTGCGATTCTCGACAGCCACTGTAAAATTATTGCGAAGTTCCCGATAGCAACCGTCCAGATTGCTTAACGTTAAATCCAGTACAGGCATATCAAACTTATCCGTGCCCTTGTTTTCGACAAAGAAACCTTCCCCGCCTCTCTCCATCAGTAAAACCGTTGGATTATTGATAACTCTTAAAATATTTTCCTTAACGTTCTTCCCTTCCTTTTCTCGTTGAATCATAAGCTGACGAAATTTCGCCCCATAGTTGATATAAGGAGAGTTAAGATTATCTTCGTTGAAGATTAGCGGGGTGCCATCTTTTCTTGCTAATACATACGCAGTGGCAAGGTAAGAATCAGTAATATCGTTGTAGGGATTAATTGCAAATTTATTAAGTGCGAGGATCGTATCGTGATTTCTGCCGAAGGTTACGGTACGCGGATCATTTACTGCGCTGGATGGCAGCGAACGTAAATCTCCGCCAAAAGTAAAGGCATTTTTCATTGAGTTATATAAGAGGAAGTCTTCAACTGCTGCAATCCGATTATAATCTTCTGCTTTTGTATCGTTGTCTTCTATCACTTCAAGATAGTTCCAAGTGTTTCCCTGACTTTCTTGATTGATATAATTAATGTACTCTTTAACGACTTCGTTGGGAATATGTTTGGCCGCATCAAAACGAAATCCATTAATGCCGAGATTGAGAAGTTTCTTTAGATGTGCTTTTTGTATGGTCTTGACATTATCGGTGTATTTGAGATCAGGCAGTCCTCCCAGCCAACAGTTCACTTCTGTGGTTCTATTGCCGTCATTATAATTAATCTCACAGGGTTTTTTGACTGGATTAGCAGTCGATTGAGTATTAAAGTCGCTTGGTCTCAGGTGGGGGAACTTCGATGTATCTTCAGCACCCTCTTTCCCATCCAGATTAGCCATGTGATTAAAAACAACATCAGCGATAACCTGGACATGACAGCTATGGGCTTTATCAGTGAGTTTTTTTAGATCACCTTCCGATCCCAAGCCTTCAATGAAGCTGTAGTCAACTGGTTGGTAACGGTTCCACCATTCCTTACCAGGATTGGATTTCTGTGCGGGAGAAATTTGAACGTGTGAATAGCCTTGGTCAGCCAGTTTACAGACCATTTTTTCAACCTCATTGTAATTCTGATTGAACGCATGAAAAATAGCTGTAGGTTGTTCAGCGGCCAATGCTTTGGTAGGTAGATTGAAAATCGTGAAAAAAATAAAGAGAAAAGTAAAGGCAAATTTTCTTAAAAACATAATAGAAACTCCCATTAAAGTTTAGTGATATTTAGATGCTTTCTTAAAATAAATTTTGCTATAGATATCTAACGCGGCAGATAAGGAGCGCACTAACATCTAACTTAATCCAATTGATGGTATAGAGTTGAATAGTGTTCAGATATTTGATGATTTTCAAGCGTCTTTTCATCCGCCCATCAATTTAGTCTCTAGGATCTCGAATCCTACTCTTTTGAAAATAATTTGACAAGAATAGCGTTCAAAAATAAATATTTTTTCGTTGGTTTTTTGTAAAAGCTATAAGACAAATGTCTATAATCCAGCAAGCTGAAAACGAAAAAAAACAAACATATCTTATTGATATTAAATATAAAGTAATAAAATAAATGCACTTATTTTTTTCATGAAACCATGCATTCATAGTTTCATGGTATTTCTATGTTTATTATATACATACATCATTATTTAAGCGATGCTTTGCAGGATTTAGGTTAAATACAATACGTATAAATACCTAACAGGCTCGTAAGTATTCACCTCCCTCTTTTTCAAAGAGGGAGGACTGAATACTTACCAAGCTAGTACAGACTCTAACTGAAAAAATTAGTCGCTTTAATGTTGTAGTTCTGCCTGTCAATAACCGTCAGGTATCTCAATGATTATGTTATTATTAAAGGTTGCATCCATTAAACAACAAGCTGTTATGACTATAAAAAAAAGAGACTTATCTTATGGGTAAGATCGTTATTATTGACTTTGAAACCACGGGCTTATCGCCACGACTTGGCGACAGAGCCACTGAAGTAGGGGCTGTTATTATTGATGGCGATAAAATTATCGATAAATACCAGAGCCTGATGAATGCAGGCGTCGCAATCCCCGGCTTCATTCAACAGTTAACCGGTATCTCGAATGCCATGCTTCGTCAAGCTCCGACCTGTCAAAAAGTCATGCAGGAGCTTGCTGACTTTATTGGCGATATACCTCTTGCCGCACACAATGCTTCTTTTGACACCCTGTTTCTGGATGCGGAATGGGAGCGTATCGGTTATCAACGACGCCAACCGTTTACGTGCTCTATGTTATTGGCTCGTCGTATTTACCCCCATTTCCCTGATCACAAACTGGGGTCGCTGGTACGCCATTTAAAACTGCCTACTACCGGCACCTATCATCGTGCCTTGGCGGATTCAGAGATGACAGCCAGCCTGCTCATCAAAATTAAACAGGATCTTCAGCAACAGTATAACTTGTCCTCTGTGCCTCATGAACTGTTGTGCCTTCTGCAAAAAAAACCCAAAGCAGAGATAGCCAACGTTATTAAAAAGGCACGCCTAAAATTAGAATTATAACCAGTGCTTACCAGTAAGCCACTCCATTAATAACTAGCGTCAAGCCTTGATGATGCGGCATGGTTAACAGACACCAAGATAACTTATGAATAATAGTAAACCGGATAACTACAGTGAGATTGTTTGTCACTGTAGCGGCACCACTGAAGGAAAAATTAAGGAACTGCTTGCAGGTGGCGGTCATGATCTGGATAGCCTGTCAAGAAAGACCGGTGTCTGTTCAGGGTGTGGCGCTTGTGAAGATTTAATTCAACAATTGCTGGCCGACTATGGCTGATTGTGGTTATTCAATCCATCAGGAACTGCTTGAACGAAAAGCCGCTGGCACGCGGGTGACCGCCTCCGCCATACGCCTTGGCGATTTCCGAGACATCGAAATTATCGATAGACCGCAGTGAATAAAACCACAGCTTTGTCTGACCGTCATAACAATAGATCGCACCAAAAGTGCCTGATTCAGTGGCTAATTTATGTCCCAATTCCGAGGCATACTTCGCGTTTGCATTGCAGGCCAAGCCGGTATGTCCATTCAACGTGATGACGTGCTTATGCTTTTGTAACTCCGCAACATCCACATTAAAAACGGTGATCAAATCCCGACCGCGTGCTACCAATTCGTTGACTGATGCCTCGTTTAGCGAACGGGACAGGGACTCCAAATCGCCGGGTACTAATCCCCATAAAGCGGCACAGTAGGGCTTGGTAGCCTCGAACGCGAAACGCCATAAATCACGATCCTGAATAAGCAACAATCCCAATGGCCGTGTGTCTGGCGAGTGAAAATAATCCCACGCCATAATACACCCGGAGCGATTCATGTCAAAGTGTGCAAAATCAAGCCCCGCCAAATCGTCTTGGGCGGTTTTGTGATGGTCGATAACGACCAACTTCTTTGCTTTTGAATGCATTTCAAGCAGCACGCTGCGCTTATAGCTAAAATCCAGAATATAAACCCTTTTGCCGGTAACGTCGGGCGGCTCTTCAGCCCCATAGCTTACCGGCACGTAGTCCGCCTTATCACCAAATTTTACCCAAGCCGCGTAAGCAGCGCCCAGTCCATCCTGGCAGTTTGCGTGATACAAAATTACTATTTTTTTCATTTTATAATAGTCGTCCGTGAAGTCCGGATCAATCCGGTTTTTAACAATCAACGGCTCACAGCGGTGGAAAACAAGAATTGGTCAT
Organism: Methylococcaceae bacterium; assembly: GCA_037130115.1. GTDB lineage: Bacteria > Pseudomonadota > Gammaproteobacteria > Methylococcales > Methylomonadaceae > Methylobacter_C. The sequence continues at coordinate 11,009 of JBAXTQ010000079.1, read as the reverse complement.
CGCAGATTGCGTTAATCAATGTTCCAACAAAAAACCGGGAGGCATCAACGTTTTCCACCCCATAGACATCAGCTTAAGACATTTCACCACGAAGACACGAAGATTTTTCTTTGGTTTTTCTTCGTGAACTTCGTGTCTTCGTGGTGAATTAATATCTTTAAGTTGATGCGTATGGGCATCAACGTTTTCCACCCAACATTCCTACTGAAATCTGGATATACATTATTCGCGTACCCGACTCACTGCAAAGAGTGCCAGTGCCAAAACAGTCAAGCTGGGAATAAAGGCTATTAAGGGCGGATTTAAGTCATAAATCAAGCCGAGATGTCCAACAATCTTGTCGAAAATGTTAAAGCCCATGCCAATAACGACACCAATCATCATCCTTGCACCCACACTAACACCTCGTTTAACACCGATAACAAAGGGAGCGGATAACAGCAACATGATAAAGGTGACCAACGGGTTGACGATGCGCCCCCAAAAAGCCAGTTGAAATGACTGGGATTTTTGATGATTTTTCTTTAAAAAATCGATGTAGTCGTGCAAGTCGAGCAGCGACAGATTACTGGGATTAACAACGACAATTTTGAGCAAGTTGGGCGCAATGGATGACTTTAAGATTTGGCTGTCTTGTGTACCGGCAAGCATCTGTTCTGTTGAAATTATTGATTGCTTGATGTTTTTTAGGTTCCATTGTTCGTTGCCCAGAAAAGCAGCCTGATCTGCGTGCAGGGCCTGGTGCAGATGTTGCTGATCATCCAGCTCATAAATACTGATATCGGCCAAGTTATCGTCATCCACTATTTGCCGCACATTGATGAATTTCTTGCCTTCACGCAGCCAGAGTCCATATTTTACGTCCATAAGAACCTGTTGATTACGGGCAGAAACTCTAACCATTTTCGCCATGCGCTCGGTGACCGGGGCAACAAATTCACCAATCAATGTTGAAATAAAAACCAAAATGGCACCTGCCACCATAACCGCTTTAATAATGCCGAAAATAGATAACCCTGCAGCCCGCATGGCAATAAGCTCACGATTATTACCCATTGCGCCCAAAATAAACAAACTGCCTAATAATGCCGAGGCAGGAACCAGTTCATAAAAAACAGTGGGCGACGTCAAGGCCAGATAATAGAAAATTTGTTTTAGGCCATACCCGCCACCCACATCATTTAATTCATCACTAAAGGTAAATAAATTAAACAAAGTCAATAATAACAACAACGCCACAAAAGAGCCTTTTAGAATTTCCCTGACGATATAACCTGTTAATACATTCACTTAAGATACCTTGCCTCTGATTTTCATGACCAGCCACTGCCATCCATATAATCTTGCCAATAAAAAACCGCCAATCAATAACAACAGTACATTAACGCTTACGCCCCCCAGCCAGCCAGGGATAGCTCCGGTCATTACCCAGCTCTGACTGACACGAACAAGATTTCCATAACTGAAATAAATTAAAAAGCCCACCAGCATATTTCCGTAAACCCCGCCACGCGGTGAAATCTGAGCCAAAGGGACGGCAATAAAACTTAATAACAACGCGCTTAAAGGAACGGAAAAGCGACGCTGCAACTCAGCAATGTATGATTTCACTTTAGATCCCCATAATAAATCCACGGCAAGCGCTTGCCTGTTAAGGGCAACGACCGATTCTTTTGTTTCCAGTCTTACGGCGTATTCGACGAACTGTTCAATCACATAATTTAAAGTACCCGGCTGTCCTCGTACTTGTTCACCGTTCTCAAAAATAATATAACGCCCGTCCGCCAACTCTTCTACCCGAGCCGCGTCAGCATTAATAATATCCATGTTTCCGTGCTGCCTGTTTTGCACAAAAACGTTGTGCATCTTTTTATCAGCACTAATTTTTTCTACATAAAAAACCAGATCGCCCTGGCTATATTCACTAAACTTGCCTGCGGCAATCCCTCTCAGGTCGGCAGATTCTTCGCCCTGTTTCATTATCTGATCCACGTTGGCTTCCGCCCATGGTGAGACATACAGCGATAAACCCAAAGCCAGCACACTTAAGGGAACAACCAACAGAAATACCGCTCGATAAAGCGTTCCGGCACCACCGCCCGCTGATGCAACTGCCGCCATTTCCTGATCCCGGTACATTCTGCCCATCACCATTAATACCGCCATAAATAGTGCGACAGGCAAAAACTCCACCGTGGCTGAAATCGTTTTTAACCCCAAGATACTCAGTAACGTTTCATTTGATACTTGCCCTGCTATAGCTTCGTCAAGAATCCTGATAAATTTCCGACTGACGATAATAACGACAATGACTGTCAACACTGACAGTAAAGTCTTGAGTAAATCGTGGACAATCATTTTATCCAGAACGGTAACCAGTTTACGCCGCCCCATTTTATAACCTTCCGGCCAATCTGCTTCCAAGCCTGTCTCCCCCAATCAAAATCAATAGCTTTATATTTTATTACCTGAGCCTTAACGCTCGGCATCTTGAAAAATTTTACCACATCAGTGCCAAGTACCCTGCTTTCGTCACGCATAAGCTGTTGGTAAGTGCCGACAACCCAGTGATTGTTACCCTTAAGACCTTTGGTCAGCGGTGCAAAGCTGCCACCTAAAACCGTCCGAATTTTGATTTCGCCACGGTGCAAATAAACCGCTAACAGGTTTTTTTGCACCAGTCTCACCGTTCATGCCTTCTACCTTATTGAAAATAACAGCCTCATACTATTATAAAATCAGCACGTTACAAAATAAAAGCCAGTTGGCACAATAATCGCTAGTAGTAAAGTATAAACACTATTAGCAACAACGAGGATTTGTATGAGTGAAGCTTCATTACCCGTATTACCCAAAACGGGCCTGGCTGGTTTAAAGGAAAACTGGCGTAGCGATTTGCTGTCAGGATTTCTGGTCTTTCTTATCGCTTTGCCGTTGTGCCTGGGTATATCAATGGCTTCGGGCTTTCCCCCTTCAGCGGGGATTATCACCGCTATTATCGGAGGCATGCTGGTTTCTCGTGGCAGTGGCTCCTTTATAACCATCAATGGCCCCGCCGCCGGTTTGATTGTGGTGGTACTCAGTGCGGTGCAAGAACTGGGTGAAGGTGATGCGATGGCCGGTTATCGTTATGCCTTGGCTGCCATTGTGATTGCCAGTGTAATACAACTCTTAATGGGCGTGTTTAAAGCCGGACGCCTGAGTTCTTTTTTTCCGGCATCGGTGATACATGGCATGTTGGCGGCTATTGGCATCATTATCATGGCCAAACAAATCCATGTCATGCTGGGCACTACCCCGGAGAAAGGCAGTAGTCTGTTTTCGACTATCGCTCAAATTCCGCACAGCATTATGAACCTTAATCATGAAATTGCCATTATCGGTTTTACCGGACTGGCGATATTGATTATTTGGGCACTGTTAAAAAATCCTGTTTTAAAAATGATTCCGGCACCATTGATTGTGGTGTTGGCAGGAATAGGTTTGGCGAAGTATTTTGATCTGGATCACGAGCACATGTATTTGTTTCTGCCCGATGCGCATTTTCTGGCGCATCATGAGGAAACTATCGGCCCCAAATTTTTGGTCGCCATTTCTGACAATTTCATGTCCAGCTTTTATTTTCCTGACTTTTCAAAAATTGCCACGCTAACATTTTGGGAAGCCGTTATCAGTATCAGCTTGGTCGGTAGTTTGGAGAGCTTGCTTAGCGCCATGGCGGTGGATAAACTTGATCCGTATAAACGCCATTCCAATCTTGATCGTGATTTAACGGCAGTCGGCGCGGGTAATCTGTTAGCCGGATTAATCGGCGGCTTGCCGATGATAGCCGAGATTGTTCGTAGTTCTGCAAACGTCAACAATGGGGCTAAAACCCAGTGGGCCAACTTCTTTCACGGCACTTTTATGTTATTGTTCGTGGTACTGTTTCCACGATTAATTCATAGTATTCCGCTTGCGGCTTTAGCGGCATTACTGGTATTTACCGGTTTTCGTCTGGCGTCTCCAAAGTCATTTGCAAACGTTTTACACATCGGTAAAGAACAGTTGTTTATGTTCGTGATTACGATTATCGGTGTTTTGGCAACCGATTTACTCATTGGTGTCGCTATCGGCATTACCGCCAAGTTTGCTATCCACCTGCTGCGCGGTGTCAGATTGAATAATTTGTTCAAAATCCACTTTGTTATTAAGCCTAAAGATGCTGATTCCGTTATAGTTTCGATAGTAGGGTCAGCTATTTTCTCCAACTTTATGTCTTTAAAGACGGCTTTGGCTAATCTCGAAAATGGTAAAACGGTCATCTTTCAATTGAATAATGCGTATCTGATTGATCATACGGTGATGGAATTTATTCATGACTTTCAGCATAACTATGAAGGTCACGGCGGAAAATGTGTATTTATTGGCATGGAATATCATGAGACTTTTTCAGCCCATCCTTTGGCGGTGCGCAGAATGAAACCAGGCAATATGAGTCGCCGCAAAAGCGACCATTATGGCTTGTAATACACGTAATCATTCAGTCCCCCTCTTTAACAAAGAGGGGTTAGGGGAGATTTTATTAGATAAATCCCCCTCAGCCCCCCTTTTTCAAAGGGGGAGAGCCTGAACACTTATAAAAGCCTGAGTACAAACCTGGGTTTCTATTCCAAACTGACAAGGTGTCGGGTACGTCACTGCCATTAAGTTAAGCGTGTGAAGACTATAAAGTGGGGGCTTATTTATTGCGGGCTGCCTAAGCTGACAGCTTTGCGGTCAGCGCACCCGTCGCGCTGTGTGGTGGTATAGTGGTCAACTGAGCACCACTTAAACTCACACTCTACTACACTAAACGAGGACTTTTATGAACAAATCATCCCTGTCAACGATGCCAAAAACCGGACTGGCCGGTTTAAAAGAAAACTGGCTTAGCGACTTAGCCTCCGGATTTTTGGTTTTTCTTATCGCCTTGCCGCTATGTCTGGGTATAGCAGTGGCTTCGGGCTTTCCGCCATCGGCCGGTATTATTACCGCGATTATCGGTGGCGTATTGGTATCGCGCATTAGCGGTTCTTACCTGACTATCAATGGCCCTGCGGCCGGTTTGATTGTGGTGATTTTGGCGGCTGTGCAAGCCTTGGGTGACGGCGACGCGCTGGCGGGTTACCGTTATACCTTGGCCGCGATTGTGGTCGCCAGTGTTTTACAGATTTTGATGGGGCGGTTTAAACTGGGGCAATTGAGTTCATTTTTTCCTACCTCGGTGATTCATGGCATGCTCGCTGCAATTGGCATTATTATTATCGCCACACAAACTCACGTTATGTTGGGCGTTACGCCGGAACCCGGCAGTCTGTTTTCGATCATTACACAGATTCCACACAGCTTGCTGAGCATGAATCTGGATTGTGTTCTGATCAGTTTTTTAGGCTTGCTAATCTTGGTGATTTGGCCTTTAAGCGAAAGCAAAATTCCCGCTCCGGTTATTGTCGTATTAATGGGCATCGTTTTCGCCTGGCATTTTGGTTTTCAGGAAGCGGCTACCAGCGGCTCACACTATCTGGTCGCAATTCCGGATAATTTTATGGCCGGTTTTTATTTTCCCGACTTTTCAAAAATAACGACAATGGCCTTCTGGGAAGCCGTACTAAGCATCAGCTTGGTAGGCAGCCTTGAAAGTTTACTGAGTACCGCAGCGGTAGACAAACTTGACCCGTATAAGAGAACGTCTGACCTTGATCGTGATTTAACCGCGATTGGCCTGGGCAATCTGGTCGCCGGCATGATTGGCGGCTTGCCGATGATTGCTGAAATTGTCCGTAGCTCGGCAAATATCAATAACGGCGCAAAAACCGCGTGGGCCAACTTCTTTCATGGTTTGATTTTATTGCTGTTTGTCGTCTTTTTTACCGGTTTTATACAACGTATTCCTTTGGCTGCGTTAGCCGCCTTACTGGTTTATACCGGTTATCGTTTAGCGTCACCTAAAACATTCACTCAAGCCTTGGATGTCGGTAAAGAACAGTTATTATTGTTTGTGGTCACGCTTATCGGCATATTGGCGACTGATTTATTAATCGGCGTCATCGTGGGTATTATTGTCAAACTGACCATTACCTTGGCAAGAGGTGTTTGGCCTGGCAACCTGTTCAAGATTCACTTTACGATACAACAACAAGATAACAATACGCGGGTAATCAAGTTATTAGGCTCTGCCCTCTTTTCAAACATCTTGCCCTTAAAAAAAGCACTGGCCGAACTGGAACAAGGTAAAACACTTATTTTTGATTTTTCAGACGGTTACCTGATTGATCATACGGTTATGACGTTTTTCCATGATTTCCAACAAAACTATCAAGCTCAGGGTGGGCACTGTCAACAAGTAGGTAACGCGTTGGAAACATTTTCAGATCATGCGCTTGCCGCGCGACTAATGACAGCGGATGACAGGGGTGAGGTGAAAGGTGAAAGGTGAAAGGTACAAGGTACAAGGTTAACGATGGTGGGCTAAAAAACCAACGATCAACCTTTATCCCTTTATTGGCATCCTTCATAGAAGCCCAAAAGTAGTTGATACTTTTTTATCATAAAAAAATACTAATAATCTCTGTCGGGTTAGGCGCTAGCCGTAACCCGACACAGATACTGTGATTTGTCGGGTTACGCTGTCGCTAACCCGACTCGATGGGTGTTGCAAAAAGTGTAAACCGAGGAATGAAGGATGCCCCTTTATTCGCTCATTTTTTTTAAAGTTCAATAGATTCGGTTGGTTCCAATGGTCTGGAACCTTAAACCTTGAACCTTGCACCTTGAACCTTGAACCTTGCACCTTGCACCTTGCACCTTGCACCTTGCACCTTGCACCTTGAATCTTGAACCTTGAACCTTTGACCTTTACCACGACAGTGAGAATTTCATGATCCTTTTATCAGCTTATTGTGCGGTACTTCTAAGCTTTGCTTCCGGCTTGCTGGCACTGATGATGCATCAGCGGCAAACCCTGTCAGCAATCAGTGAGTATGGTTTTAACAAATTATTTACCCGCAATATCCGTTGCCGGAGCTGGATTAATAAAAATCTTGAAGAACGGCGCTTTCCGGTTTTTTTAAAACAAGCCGTGTTTGTTTTATTGGGTTTGTCGGGTGTCTTTGCTGTTATTGCCGGCTTGGCTGTGCTACTCGGCAAAGAGGTTATTACCGACCAGATTGCTTTGGGTTTGCCCTGGCTACCCTGGCATATCCGTTTTGACGGCTTGTCCGGTTTCTTCTTTTTAATTATCGGCATTGGCGTTTGTGCGGTGAGTCTTTATGGCCCCGGTTATGTCCGTAGCTATAAAGAAAATGAACATCCCTTTGCCGCCCTGGGTTTATTTACCGGCTTGTTTGTTACCGGTATGTTGTTGGTGCTGTTGGCGGATGATGCTTTTATGTTCATGATTGCCTGGGAGTTGATGTCGGTCGCCAGCTATTTTCTGGTGGCATTTCAGCATGAAAATTCCGCCAATCGCCGCGCCGCTTTTCTTTATTTATTAATGGCAGAAGTCGGTGCTTTGTCGATTATTTTAGGGTTTGGCGTACTGGCCAGCTTTTCTACCGGCTTTACTTTTGATGCCCTGCGTCAGGCCAACTTATCAAGCGCTTGGGCAAGTATTGCTTTCGTATTGGCGCTGTTGGGTTTTGGCATGAAGGCCGGGATAGTGCCGGTTCACGTCTGGTTGCCGGAAGCCCATCCGGTAGCGCCCTCGCATATTTCAGCACTGATGAGTGGTGTCATGCTTAAAGTGGCCCTGTATGGCCTGATCCGTTTTTGTTTTGATTTGCTCGGTGATGTACAGTGGCAATGGGGCGTGGTGCTGCTGGTTCTGGGTACGGTTTCAGCACTGGGCGGCATTCTGTATGCCCTGATGCAACCTAATTTAAAACGCCTGTTAGCCTACAGTTCCGTTGAAAACATCGGCATTATTTTTATGGTGCTGGGCTTGTCCATGATCTTTATGGCAAACGGCCATCCGCAACTGGCCGCTTTGGGTTTTCTGGCGGCCCTGTTCCATGCCTTTAATCATGCCTTGTTCAAGAATTTATTATTCCTGGGTGCCGGCATTATCCATCACCAAACTCATGAGTTAAATATCGACATGATGGGTGGACTGATTAAAAAAATGCCCCAAACCAGCGTGTTGTTTTTGGTCGGTTGTATGAGTATTTCTTCATTGCCCCTGTTTAACGGCTTTGTTTCAGAATGGCTGGCTTTTCAAACTGCGCTACAAGTTGATGTACTGGACAATGGCGTGTTGCGCAGTTTAATTCCGGTGGCTGCGGCGGCCTTGGCGTTGACAGCGGCATTGGCGGCGGCGTGTTTTGTTAAAGTATTCGGGCTGATATTTCTGGGGCAAGCACGCTCACGAAACAGTGAAAAAGCGCATGAAGTACGCGACCAAGGCATGCTGGCCGGCCCTGCTTTGTTGGCCGGTTTGTGTTTTTTTATCGGGATTTTTCCTGGCGTAATTATTCATTTAATCAACAATGTTTCCGGTCAATTACTAAAACATACCTTACCGAATGATTCCGCTTTAAGTTGGTTATGGCTGGCTCCGGTTTCTGCCGAGCAGGCATCTTACTCACCGCCACTGGTGCTGATAGGCGCACTGATTGCGGCCGGTGTTTGTTATTGGTATTTACGGCGCAGTCCTTTGACCGTCATGCGACGGGCCGAAACCTGGGATTGTGGTTTTGGCGGTTTGACACCGCGTATGCAATATACCTCCAGTTCGTTTACCATGCCTTTCCGGCGAATTTTCGCCAAAACCTGGATTATCGACGAGCAGATTAAAAAAGACCTGCAAGGCGCAATGGATCAGGATGTGGCCGCTGTGCATTATCAACTGCATATTCAGGATCATAGCTGGCCACGTCTGTATCAACCGATAGCACAAGGCGTAAACAACTTGGCCAGGCAGGTGGGGCGTATTCAAACCGGCAATATCCGCACCTATCTGGGTTACTCGTTTGCCACCTTGCTACTCCTGTTATGGGTGATTAGCTGATGGATAAAAATACAGTCGCCCCGTATAACAAAAAGCCCCTGCCATCTGGAGAGCTACAATGAACTGGTTAATCGCCATTTTACAAACGTCGTTATTTGTCGTGCTCGCACCGTTATTGGCGGGTTGGCTAAAAATGTGTAAATGCCATTTACAAAACCGTAAAGCGCCTTCCCTGTTACAACCTTACCGGGATTTACTTAAATTAACGCATAAACAGCCGGTAGTCTCAGAACAGGCATCCTGGCTATTTATAGCCGCGCCTTACCTGATATTTTCTGCCACGGTACTGGCGGCAAGCGTGGTGCCGTTGATCGCGGTTAATCTGCCCACCTCAGCCAGTGCGGATGTGATTGTCATGGTGGGATTTTTTGCCTTTGCCCGTTTTTTTCTGGCCTTGGCCGGGCTGGATATAGGCACCGCATTTGGTGGCATGGGTTCATCCCGGGAAATGACTATTTCTTCACTGGCAGAACCGGCCATGTTAATGGCTATTTTTACCCTGACCATGACGGCATCTACCACTAATTTATCTGGTGCCATTGCGCATGTATTAAATGAGGGGCTTATATTAAGACCTTCTTTTGTATTTGCCCTGTTTGCCCTGATCTTGGTTGCCATTGCTGAAACCGGACGGATTCCTGTGGACAATCCGGCCACGCATCTGGAACTAACCATGATTCATGAAGCCATGATTCTGGAATACAGTGGCCGACATCTGGCGTTGATTGAATGGGCAAGCCAACTCAAGCTCATGTTATATGGCGTATTAATCGCCAATATCTTTTTCCCTTGGGGCATCTCTGAAACCTTTGCCGCTAAAGACCTGGGCTATGGTTTACTTGCAATTATAGGAAAACTGGCCTTACTGGCGATATTTTTGGCAATAGCAGAAACATTGGTCGCCAAAATGCGCTTGTTTCGCGTACAGGAGTATCTAAGCTTTGCCTATTTATTAGGCTTGCTGGGCATGTTGAGCCACATCATTCTGGAGGCGTCACGATGAAAGTGAAAAATGTAAAAACCAGTACACAGACACAACGAATTACAACGGACAAAATCATCATAAATCCGTGTAAATCTGTTCTAATCCGTGTCATCCGTGTGCCATTTTTTCTTGACTGTAGGCAATAAACCATGAATATTGAACAAACCGATTTTTATACGCAGGCTATGTTGTCGATGGCTGCATTGGTAGGTCTCACTTCTTTTCTTATGCTTGGACAAGGCCGGTTGTTACGCTTAATCTTTGTCTTTGCCGTACAGGGTTTTCTATTAACCTTAACCACCGTTTTGGCAGCCTACAGTTTAAACAACCCGCATTTATATATTTCTGCCTTGCTGACCTTGGTGCTAAAAGTCATCTTTATTCCGTGGATGTTAAGGCGTGAAGTGTTGCTTATGAACACCCACAGGGATGTTGAGGCGTTAAAAAACAAAACCGTAGTGATGCTGGGCGGTGCCAGTTTGATGGTGTTCAGCTATTACGTATTGCATCCTATCGTACAAACCACCTCGCCGGTCATGCTGAATGCACTGGCGGTCAGTCTCTCCGTGGTGCTGTTGGGCATGTTGTTAATGATCTCGCATCGCCAGGCGGTTGCCCATGTGGTCGGGTTTATGTCGATTGAAAATGGTTTGTTTTTTGCCGCTATCGTTGCCACTAAAGGTATGCCGATGGTGGTTGAACTGGGCGTCGCCTTTGACGTATTGGTTGCAGCCGTGCTGTTTGGCATTTTTTTCCTGCATATTCGCACCAGTATCGATTCGCTGGATGTTGATTTATTAAATAAATTAAATGAGGTGGATAAATGATTGCTGTCTATCTTGTATTATTGATTCCTTTAATCGGGATTATATTTTTTGCACTGGGCGGACACCGGGCCGACAGGGGGAAACTCAATGTCCGATTTAACGCAATCTGTTTGCTGGCGACCATCTGGCTGGCGGTTAATGTGCTTAATCAAGGCACTATTTTATCGGACAA
>JBAXTQ010000078.1:0-15011 GCA_037130115.1 Methylococcaceae bacterium | reverse complement strand
TTACAGGTACTGTATCGGCAGTACCTGTACCGGCTGCTGTGTGGTTATTCCTGACTGGTATGACAGGTCTGTTGGGCTTGAGTCGTCGTAACAAGGTAATCTAGTATTTTGGTAACTGCTTATTAAGTATAGTTTACAGGTACTGTATCGGCAGTACCTGTACCTGTGTGGTTATTCCTGACGGGTATGACAGGTCTTTTGGGCTTGAGTCACCGTAACAAAGTAATCCAGTATTTTGGTAACCGCTTATCAAGTATAGGTAACAATAATAGATCTTTCAGATTTTTAAGGCTGAAAGATCTAAATTCCTTGTCTTGGCTATCGCTATTACCACTCGTTACATGATTAACCCTTGATGGTTGCTTGCAAAATAGCAAGCTTGTTCAGAAAAAATAATTATCTAATCCTCTATTTCTATTGGACAATTAAGTCTAAAAATGGAAACATCCTTTAAGTGCTTTGATTTTAAAAAAGCGATTTATCCACGAAAAGCTCAAAAGCCAAGAATAAAAGCAGTTTACTTTATGGCATAGCCCTTCATTCTTTCAACAACGATTTTTAGCATCGACTGTGTGTTATTCTTAGTCACTCATAAAACCAGTGGCAGAAATTAGTGCAGCTAACAGAAACAGACAATCAAGCCTATTTTGATAAAAACAAAGCCAGAGAGAAAGTCTGTGCCCATTGGTTAAAAGAACAAAGCAAAGGCGTCCGTAAACCCATAACACTTGCCGCTAGTGTCGCCATTATTAACGGCTTGGGTGTCATTGTCCAATCAGCGCTGCTGGCTTTTTTATTGCAAGCCATCATTATTGACAAGCTGCCGTGGGCATCTTTAATGACACCTTTTTTAGTGCTGGCAGGTGTTTTTATCCTGCGCAGTTTGTGTGTTTACGGACATCAAGTTTTAGGCTTTGAAGCGGGCGCAAAAGTCAGGGCGTCAATAAGACAGCAATTGTTGGCGACGTTTTTAACGCTGGGCCCCGCCGAAATAAAGCAACGTCAAAGTGGTGAATTGGCAGCCATTACCTTGGAACAGGTTGATGCACTGGAAAATTATTTTTCGCGCTATTTGCCACAACAAATAATAGTCGGCATATTACCGGTACTCATGATTCTGGTGGTCATGCCCATCAACTGGGTCGTCGGCTTGATATTTTTATTAACCGGGCCGCTGGTGCCGATTTTTATGGCTTTGGTCGGTATGGGCGCGGCCTCTGCCAATCGCAGCCAGTTTTTGGCGATGGCAAGAATGAGCGGTTATTTTCTGGATCGTTTGCAAGGATTGCCGACACTTAAACTGTTTGGTCAGGCTGCCCAAGAGTTAAATACCATCAATCAAATCGCGGATGGGTTTCGGGAAAAAACCATGGCCGTGCTGCGCATTGCGTTTTTATCATCGGCTATTTTGGAGTTTTTTAGTGCGGTTGCTGTCGCTTTGGTGGCCGTGTATGTAGGATTAGGTTTATTGGGACAGATTCACTTTGGCCCGGCTGAACAGATCAGTTTTAGGGAAGCATTGTTCGTGTTGCTGCTGGCTCCTGAGTTTTTTATGCCGCTTCGGCAATTAGCGATTAATTATCATGACCGCGCCGCAGCGCTGGGGGCGGCTGACGCGATTCTTGCCATACTGGAAAAAAACACCGATACACCGGATACCCACAGTGCTGGCGAGAGCCATCCTGACCCATGTAGTGTTATTGCATTTAATAAGGTCAGTAAATCTTATGGCGATCGGCAGGTTTTAACCGACATCAATCTGCACATTGCCGCCGGTGAAAAAATTGCTTTGGTCGGTGAATCCGGTGCCGGAAAAACCACTCTTTTAAATCTGTTACTGGGTTTTGAGACGGTAACAGCAGGTCAGGTATGGCTTAATGGCTTACCGGTTAATCGTGAATCCGCAGCAAAAACTATCGCTTGGGTGGGACAAAACGCCTACATTTTTCATGGCAGCATAAAAGACAATATTGCCCTGGCTGATCCCGATGCATCTGAACAACGCATTATTAATGCAGCACAAGCCGCTGGTGTCACTGAATTCAGTGCACAGTTGTCCGAAGGGCTGCTAACCCAAATTGGTGAGCGGGGCTATGGTTTATCGGGCGGGCAGGTGCAAAGAATCGCATTGGCCAGAGCCTTTTTAAAAAATGCCGACATTATCTTGCTGGATGAGCCGACTGCCAATCTTGATGCCACCAATAAAACGGCGCTATTGGCGGTCATTGATCAATTATTTGCGGATAAAACCCTGATTATCGCTACCCATGATCCTGTAGTCATTAACAGAATGGCAAGGCGGATAACCTTACAGCAAGGACAGTTGGTGTTATGAAAGACTTGTGGTTTTTTCTGAAATTATTCAAACCCCATAGCGGCTGGTTGCTGGGTGGAATCATCTTGTCATTGCTGACGGCTTTTGCGTCTATCGCGTTATTGACGCTGTCAGGCTGGTTTATCAGCGCTTCTGCTTTAGCGGGATTAGTCGTTATTGATGGCAACGCACTGGCCTTTAATTTTATGCTGCCTGCCGCGCAAATACGCGCCTTGGCGATTATCCGGACGGTGGGTCGTTATGGTGAGCGTTTGGTGACTCATGAAGCGACTTTTCGCGTATTGGCCGGCATTCGTAGCTGGTTTTTTCAACAGCTGATTCCCTTGGTTCCTGGGCGTTTGTCAGTCATGCGCAGCGGTGACTTATTATCACGCATGACGGCGGATATTGATGCGTTGGATGCCCTGTATTTGCGCTTGCTCGCACCTGCCGTTGTGGCAACTATTGGCGTGACGGCCGTTACCATTTTTTTGGCTTTTTATGCACCCGTTATCAGTTTGGCTACCGGTCTTATGTTACTGGTTGCCTCGGTTGTGGTGCCGTGGATTTTTAATCGTTTGGGTCAAAGCGGAGCCGAACAAATAGTCGTCTTGGCGGCCAATTTCCGGATTCGACAAGTTGATATGATGCAGGGTTTTGCGGATTTAATCGCCAATCAGGCTTATGGGCGCTTTAGCCATTTTCTGGAGCAGTTTTCTGAGTTGATGCTTAATACCCAGCGGCAAAATAATCGTTTATCGGCGATTTCTTCAGCCATCACTTTTTTGTTGGCGCAGATAACCGTATTATTGGCCTTGGTGCTTGCCGCCATTTTATTTAAAGCCGGCTTGTTATCAGGAACCAATTTGGCGTTGCTTGTTTTTTGTGTACTTGCGGCTTTTGAATTAGTGACACCCTTGCCGGTAGCCCTGCAAATGCTGGCAAAAATCCAAAAAGCGGCGCGGCGTATCAGACAGGTGACAGAAATGTCGCCAACAACACCGCAGCACATTCAGACCGTAGCCTTGCCGGAACGTTATGATTTGCAGTTAACTGAGGTCAGCTTTCGTTATCCTGACCAGCAAAATTGGGTGTTAAAAAACATCAATCTGGCTATTCCACAGGGCAGTAAAATTGCCATTGTCGGTGTTAGCGGCTCAGGTAAAACCACTTTATTACAGTTGATCATGCGCTATTATGATCCCGACCAAGGCCGTGTTTTATTGGCCGAACATGATTTAAAACAACTGGATACTGATCAATTAATGACCTGTTTTGGCGTATTGTCCCAGCGCAGTCAATTGTTTGCCGCCAGCATTAAACAAAACCTGTTAATTGCCAAACCCAACGCCTCGGCAATCGAACTGGATGCCGCCATACAAGCCGCAGGACTGGAGAAATTTATCAGCTACTTGCCGGAAGGTCTTGATACCTGGGTCGGTGAAAGTGGCGTCAAAGTATCGGGAGGCGAAGCACGACGTATCGCCTTGGCACGGCTGTATCTTAAAAATGCACCGATATTAATTCTGGATGAACCCACCGAAGGTCTGGACAGTGATACCGAACGGGATGTTTTTAATGCACTGGCAAATTTTGCGCGAGATAAAACCGTCATCATGGTGACGCATCGTGAGGCCGGTTTGGGGTTGGTTGATGTGATCTATGGAATGGAGCAGGGCGTTTTGCGTGTCGTGTAATTTCACTAATCAAATCTCCTCGAGGTTGGGACGGGGTTAAAAACCTCGTCCCTCGTGGTTACAACCCACTAGTCTACCCAACTTTAGTCAAATATATAAACATCGCAAAAATGGCGATACCCATTACCAACATTGCAAAAATAGCCATCATAACTCCCCAATTTCTTTTGTTTTTTGCTTTATTTTAGTGATAACTAAAAAGCCGGCAAAAATAAATAAAATCATGAAAAACAAGCATATCCATAATTTATCTCTGCTAGCACCCACAACTTAATTCTACCACCAAATAATTTGTTTCTCTCAGCAAAGTTTTCTTTTCCGCTGTTTCCCCAGGTGCCAGCTTTCCGAGACTGTCACTACAAGTATATTTTTTGGTAGCCGATTTCGTGGGAGCGACGCTATCATCGCGATTTGGAAATTATGATGGGTTTCGGCTATTGCCTCTACCCATACTACGCGCTGCGATTTTGAAATCACCCCCAAATCTTTTGGCAAAGTGGAGATTGGTAGGGGCAGAAAATTTTCTGCCCTGATAACACGCAGTATAACAGCGGGCTGCTTATCTTCTGCCCCTACGGCATTTGGAACCCCTGCAAACACCTAATAGCGCAATTCTGATGGCAATATCAAGGAAAACCCGTAGGGGTAGAAAATTTTCTACCCCCTATCTCAGTTAGTATCGGGGTTAACACGGATGCTTATATCTTTTGACTTAAAGGCAATGTGAAATTCATCCAGGTTTATATTTTCCAGTTGGCCAAGTGCGTCTTTTAATTGGGCGTTCATTAGGGTAATGGTTTCAGCATCTGCTTTTACTAATGTCCAATAATATAATTCTCCGTTTATTTCCTCAAGGGCGTACTCAGTCAAGCCAGTATTATTATTTAAGTTAATGGTTTCTAGTATAGAAGCGATTGCGGGATAGATGTTGAAAGGTAACGGTGCCTTCATGACGATAGTGTTAACATCATCAAAGTATTGCTGAATGTCTGGAGAAAAGCTGGTTACGCCTTTAGCTTTAAGCATGTCTTCGCAAGCTTGTATTTTTTCATATTCTCCGGCATTAATCGCTATCATCAAGTAAATAGGGATAGCCATTGCAGGGTCGGGTAATAAATTCATCGCTTTATTAATCAAACGAAAAGACTCAGCATTATGTCCAAGCGTCTTCATAGAGACTGCGTGATTAATATTTAAAATCGGGTCCTTCCCCAGTTGAAGTGATAGGGTATGTTGTTTGACGCATTCATTAACATCCCCTTCTACTGAAGCAATTAAACCTAATGCCATTGCCGCTAAAGACGGATTAATTTTTATCAGGCTTTTAGCGTCATTTTTCATGCGCTGTGATGTCAGGTCATCCGGTTTAGTTTGAGATAATGCATACTTCTCAATTTTTTCGATAATGTTATTTAAAACGGTAGTGGGGTCTGTAGACATTTACGGATTCTCCAGGCTAATTAAGTTAGGTTCTGTGGATAGTCTAATGACTCGGAACTTATGCGTTGGTGGGTCTAATGTCGTTAATCACTTTATAGATTTCTTCTATTTGCATTGCCGGACTTTCCCTTTCTGTTCTATAGC
This sequence comes from Methylococcaceae bacterium, assembly GCA_037130115.1. Classification (GTDB taxonomy): domain Bacteria; phylum Pseudomonadota; class Gammaproteobacteria; order Methylococcales; family Methylomonadaceae; genus Methylobacter_C. Next base: position 9,416 of record JBAXTQ010000078.1, on the reverse strand, counting down.
CGGCGTGAAAGTGATCTAAATTAAAAGGGGTTAATAAAGCCAGGCCATTCGCTAGTTGCTCATTCATTAAGGTAAGCGTATTTTCATCAGTTGTTATTTCTAACCAAAAAAATAGATGATCTCCAATTAATTCAACTAAAGTACCGGGATAGTTGATGTGATGGTTTTTTTGTAGTGAATTAAAGAGAAAGGCTATTAAAGGAAATACATTAATGTCTATGTTTGACTTTAATATCAAGCTACTAAAATAAACCCTTACAAGTATCTCAGTCGGAATATTTGCTTTAATACGAATTAATTCATCATAATAAATTTTAACTTCTTGATGATGGCCGGTGTCAAAAGCCAACGCTATTTCGGAGTTAATTAAGCCAATGGGGTCGGGCATTAGTTTCATTATGCTTTGCATTAATCGATAAGATTCTGCGTGCTTGCCTAATGTTCGCATCGATATGGCGCGGTAACAGACGTAATAGGGTTTGCGACTTAACTTAATGGCGATCGCATGTTGTTTTTCGGATTCTTCTAAATTACCTTCAGTTGCTGCAATAAGGCCATACGCAGATGCACCTAAGGCAAGGTCTGCGGTTATTATTTTTTTAGCCGCCTTTTTCATGCGTGTAACTGTAAAAGCATCTGGATGTGTTTCGTTTAGTGCATAAACAGACAGTTGATCCAATAATTTTTCGAAAATGGCGGACGTACCTTTTGACATTAGATTTTCTCCATCCCGACTAAAATAACCAATGATTTAGCCTTGTGCTTGGGTCAGTGTAATAGTAATGAGTGTGTATTAGAAAAAGATTGTAGTCAATGCGGTCGGATTATAATACTGCTACCTTGAAATATAAATAAAATTCATAGCGTTAAACCGGTCTCATGTCTAGGTATGGTAAGTATTACTCATAAGCAGATGATAACGATGCGTGTAACAAGCAAAGGTCAAGTAACCATCCCCCAAAATGTCAGGGAAAACATGGGCATTTTGCCGGCTGAAATCGAGATCCAATTCCTGCAGGACGAAAACGGGCGTTGGTATATCAATAAAACCCAATCCTTAAAGAAAAAAGCCAGCCGGTTCCGGACTGCGCATAAAGCAGGCAAGCTGATGATGAGCACTGATGACATCATGGCATTGACGCGAGGCTAAACATGGCTGTTACTCTAATCGACAGCTGCATCGTTACCGACCTTGCTGATCCTGAAAGCGCAAGGCCGGTTTGGGGTTGGTTGATGTCGTCTATGGAATGGAGCTTGGGAAACAGCCCAACATGCACCCTAATTTAGGGCAGAAAATTTTCTGCCTCTACACAGGCATTCTTTGGTTGTCTAATTTTTCCTGTAGTTCATTCATCTTTTGCCTGTGCAAGCATTCAATAATAATTCCTGCTAAACTAAAAACCATGCTTATTTTAAAGGTATACGGTATGTCTATGCGGGTAAAAAGAAATATTCTCTATGTTGAAAATGGTATCGGTTACGGGGGGGCAATTATTTGTTTGCGTCATTTGGTGCGTAATTTAGATCGTAGCCGTTTCACGCCGTTGGTGGTTACAGGACGCACCAGTTTGGATTACCAGGACATTGCCAATGAATCACAATGGCAATATATCGCAGACAGAACCATTGACAATGTCGGTTTGCGGGCACGTTTGGCAAAGGTGGCATGGCTAAATGATTTGCCTGTGTTGCGCTTTATGAGTGGTCAGGTGCTTGCCAGGGCCGACGATATGTTTAATTTTTTGCCATTTTTTTTGCGGCTGTTGTGGACGGCAAAATGCTTTCGTGCGGATTTGATTCATGCCAATAATGAGCCATTATGTAATCGTGCGGCATTGCTGGTCGGTAAAGTATTGTGTATTCCTTGTGTTTGCCATGTACGCGGCGGCGATCATGAAGGTTCAGGGTTTATGCAATGGACCTACTCGCTGCCAGACCATTTTATTTCCGTATCGCAATGGGTGTCGAAGAGTATGCGGGACAAGCTACACATCCCGGCTGAAAAAATCAGCGTAGTGTATGACGGTATTGCTTTGGAAAAACTTGATATTCATGCCGACGGGGCAGAATTTAGGCGTATTTATGATATTCCTGATGAGGCGTTTGCCGTTGGCTTGGTGGGTTTGTTGATTCCGTGGAAAGGGCAGGCGTTATTTCTTGATGCGGCAAAATTGTTACGCGAGAAAATCCCGCTTTTAAAAATGTTGATTATTGGTGGTACGCCAGATGACTGCTTGGCTTATGAAGACATGTTACGGCAACGGGTTAGTGATGAGCAATTAACCGGACTTATTGTTTTTACGGGGCATGTGTCGACAATGGAAACGGTTTATAACGGTCTGGATGTTGTGTTATCGGCTTCCACGGCTCCGGAACCTCTGGGAACTGTTGTCATTGAGGCCATGGCGATGGGTAGGCCGTTAATTGGGCCTAATCACGGCGGCGCAAAAGAAATGATGCAGCATGAAGTGACGGGATTGTTGTTTACACCCGGTGATGCCCAGTCTTTGGCGGATTCGATAGAAAGGCTGTACCGCAATAAAACGTTACGTTTCACGTTAGGCGTAAATGCACGTTTAGCGGCATTAAATGCTTTTGAAGTTGAAACTCATGTCGAGCATATTCAGTCGGTTTATCAACAACTGTTAAAATCAGGTCGCTAAGTTGCATCAGAAAAATACCGGTGCAGGAGTGATTGAAAAGATAGTCGGCAAAACGCCGACGTTGCCTGGCAATGTCGGCGTTTTCAAGAACTGCTTTCCCCAATACGTAGACAGGAGACGGCAAGAGAGAATGGCATGACAACGGGTGTCATGCGGTTATCTGGAGGGTTCCCGGCATTGCGCCGGTAGCTATTTGATAAACAACATTTCTTGATAAGTTGGGTAAGGCCACAATTCATCCGCGATTTCGCCTTCAAGCGCATCGGCATAGTGACGTACTTGATCCATAAAAGGACGGATGGTTTTTGCACAAAACTGCATGTGTTCTTCGGGTGTTAAAAAATCATGTTGAGCAATCGCGTTGCCAAGCTTGTCAACGGCTTCCATCATTGATTTCAGGAGTGCTGCTATCTGGACTAATCGCTCGTTATCCAGTTCGACACCGTTGTTTTTAAGGTTGCTTATCGTCGAGGAAAGCTCAGACAGGTATTTTATGGCTGCGGGATAAATACCGGTTTTTGCCATGCTGACTACCAACTTGGCTTCTACTTCAATCGCGAGAATGTATTGCTCGGCATAGATTTCGAAACGGCTGGCAAGCTCCACAGGCGATAATACACCCAGCTTGTCAAAGAGTTCTTCGATATAAGCTTCTTTTAAAACCGGTAATGCATCGGCGGCTGTTTTAAGATTGGCCAAGCCTCGTTCTTCGACCGCAATTTTGTGCCATTCGGCAGAATAGCCGTTACCACCAAATACCACAGCACCATGTTGATCAATTATTTCCTTAAGTGTATTCAGTATGGCCGTGTCGAGATTGGCGTCTTGCGACAATTTACTTTCCAGCGAATCGGCGACCCAGTTGAGAGAATCTGCCAGTAAGGTATTCATGGTGACCAATGGGCCGGCCACTGATTGTCCGGAACCCACGGCACGAAATTCAAAACGGTTACCGGTAAAGGCAAAAGGAGAGGTTCTGTTTCTGTCGCCGGCATCTTTATTAAATACGGGCAGGGTATTGATACCCAAATTCATAACGCCAGCATTTAGGGAACCGGTTATTTTGCCGTTACTGATTTGCTCAAAAACATTATCCAGTTGCGAGCCCAGATAAACCGACATGATAGCCGGTGGCGCTTCATTGGCACCCAAGCGGTGATCATTACTTGCCGTCGCTATCGTGGCGCGTAACAGCGGGCCGTATTTATGTACGCCGCGAATAACTGCACCGCAAAACAGCAGAAATTGCGTGTTTGAATGCGGCGTAGTGCCTGGGTCCAGCAAGTTGCCTTGGGTTGCATTACCGACCGACCAGTTGACGTGCTTGCCTGAGCCGTTAATTCCTTTAAATGGTTTTTCATGCAGCAGACAGACCAGACCGTGTTTTTTTGCGGTATTTTTTAAGACCGTCATTAACAGTTGTTGATGATCGGTGGCTACGTTGGCTGCTTCAAAAAAGGGTGCAATCTCGAATTGCCCCGGCGCGACTTCGTTATGTCGGGTCTTGGCCGGAATGCCCAGTCGATATAACTGTTCTTCGGCATCTTGCATATAAACCTGAATACGTTCAGGTATCGCACCGAAATAATGGTCATCAAATTGCTGGCCTTTGGCGGCGGCGGCACCAAATAGTGTGCGACCGGACAACAGTAAGTCCGGGCGTTGGTTGACAAAATTGGCATCGACCAAAAAATATTCTTGTTCAGCGCCACAACTGGAATTAACGGGTGCAATATCGGTATGACCCAGAATGGACAAAACTCTTTTGGCGGCTTTGTTCATGGCGGCGTTGGCACGCAATAAGGGCGTTTTTTTATCCAGCGCTTCGCCCGTCCAAGACACAAATACCGTTGGAATACACAGCGTGGCACCGTTATCGGTGGTCATGATATAAGCCGGACTGGTGACATCCCAAGCAGTATAGCCGCGTGCTTCAAAGGTGGAGCGGATGCCGCCATTCGGGAAGGAAGAACCATCCGGTTCGCCTTGCACCAGCACTTTGCCGCTAAATTCAGAGATGACAGAGCCGTCATTTTGTACGGAGATAAAGCTGTCGTGCTTTTCTGCCGTTGCATTGGTTAACGGATAAAAGACATGCGCATAATACAGAGCGCCTTTGGACAGAGCCCAGTCTTTCATCGCCAAGGCCACTACATCGGCAATGGATACATCAAGCTTTTCATTGGCTTCAATGGTTTTCTTGACGGATTTAAAAACGTCTTTAGGCAGACTTTCCTTCATCTTGCTTAACGTAAACACATCACTCGCCCATAAGCTACTCAGTGATTCCGGAGCTTTAGGAGGCATAGGTTGGCGATTGGTGATGTTTTGAACAGCCTGAACGCGCGTAGCATTTCCAGTCATTGTATTCCCCTGTGTGAGTTTGAGTGTGGTTAAATTATTAAATAGCAATAATCGAACCAACAAGCTAATTTAATTATCGATACCGTTTAGGACTGGTAATGGCTTACAGGGTAAAGGCTTAGATATGTGCAAAAAATACACCCCAGGATTCGCTTGGTTCCCACGCTCCGGCGTGGGAATTCATCCGGCAACGCTCCAGCGTTGCGTGACGCTGGAGCGTCACTGCCCACAGTTAAGCATTGTAGGAGCGGGCCATGCCCGCGATGAAGAAGTTAAAGCTAAGTATTGCAGCCAAAATATCGCAGGCATGGCCTTGCTCCTACGGCGGCAGTAACGCCGAAGCGTGGAACGATAGGGTGGTGGTTATTTTTTGCGAGTTGCCTCACAAATAAATCAGCGTGATAAGGGTGGGCATTTTCAGTGCAAAAAAATGCGTTTTCAGTTCAAAGTGGTGCAGGTTATTTATTTATGGCTATCCTAAAGATATTTCAGAGATTGACTTTGTAACTTTAGGCATCCGGCTTTCGGGTCGGTGACGGGTGTTTTTTTAAAGCAAAAAAAATGCGCCGTCAGGCGCATTTTTAAAAGACTACAGTAATAGCTGGATTAGAAAGTAACGGTAAAATCGTTTGAGAATATAAATTGAGCTGTTTTTCCATCGGCGAAAGGATTAGTCGCGCCATTGGCTCTATCTACCCAGTCATAGCGGACGTTCGGACGCAAGTTTAGCCATTTGGTAGGTTTCCAATTTAACCCCGCAGTGACTTCGTAATAACTGGCGGCAGTACAGGTAGAAAGATTGCCGGGTGAAGCGTAACTGTAAGTTTGTGTACTATTGGTAGAAGCGCCTACACGTCCTGGAGAACAAACCCGAAGACCGTTCTGATCACGAAACCATTCAGCCCGCAGACCTACGGATAAGTTGTCTTTTAGGTCATAGTACAAATGCGAGTTGATGCCATACCATTGTGCATCTATTGAATTTGGCGTCAAGTTAGTATAGTCGTAAACATTATTGGCAAAACCGTGATCGTGTTGCAGGATCAAGTGAGTTTTATCGGTAATATTGTGCTTTAGAACAATGCTATACAGTGCAAAAGGGCTGCTGTTTTGTTCTGAGGTTCCGCCATAAGTACCGCTGATATTAGCTGAAGTGCCCTTGTCGGTGCTGGTCCAGGTTGTTCCAAATAGTCCGCCCCAGTTACCTAGTTGCTTGTTATAGCCACCATCCCATCCACCAGTGGCGCTACCTGTTGTTACACCGCCCATAACAGACCAATTGGTATCGACGGCATAGTTGCCCATAACACCGGTATGGGTGAACGGTTCGCCATATTGCATGGTGTAAGCATGGGTGTAGAAAAAGTTATCGGGAGCCGGCACCGTTTCAAAGCCGATGGGTGTATAAAAATGACCCGCCTTAACATTTAGGCCATTGCCGATAGGAATATAACTCTCCGCATAAGCCTGAGGCAGGGCTATACCGTAAAAGCGATTACCGGCTGTGCCAAGAATATTAAGATCCCAATTGTTCCTGCTCTTGGGTTCCGCAGTATTCACATCGTATGCAGGAACACCATAAGCCTGCGTAAAAATGGAGTCCGTACCGAACATGAAGTCGAAGCGACCGCCAAAATCCCACTTATCGCCTTCTGTTGCCACGGCTCGTTGTACGAACATATTCAATTGATTTAACTGAAATTCACTGGAGCGATCGCCAAAAGTAACCGGGCCATTAAAGCCGTTGGAAGGATCATTTGCATTGTAGGTAATACCCGCATTAGTCCAGCCGCCAATGACAATGCCATTATTTTTTAAAAATTTGGTTTCATTAACATCGTATTTTGTCAGAGCAGCGATCGCGCCTTTTGCTTCTTCCGGCGAATATTGTTCGGCTTTTGCATTAATATCTGCCTCAGTCGTATCTTGGGCGGCTTCTACAGCATAAGCGTTAGTCGCACCCATAGACATTGATAAAAGACCACTTGCCGCCACGATAATCATCGGGTTTTTGCGTTTGGGTATACTTTTCATGTTAAGTCCTCTTGATTAAAGTTTGGATAAAGGTGCCTTGTTGCCAAGTGACAACGGTATTAGTCGGGCATACAACACGTTAAAAATAATAAGCAGTTACTATGCCATATAATTATATGGCTTTAAAACAATCGGTTAACGGTATTTATTCAGCATTTTCTTTATCCTTGCGTTATTGTGGTGCACAGGAAGTGTTGTTTTGTCATAAAAGTGTGCAATTTAATCCACTTTATTACTTTTTAGTCAAAGAGCAAACCCGATAACTCTGCTTTCAGTATAGATATAATCGGTCATAGTAGGGCTGGATCTTAATCATTACGGTATCCTCCCTGTTTTGGAATGATTGCACCAAAAGAGAACAATGAGGGTTACTTATTTTTATTAGTGGCTAATTCATCAAAAAAAATGGTATCTTTACACCGTTTGGCATAAAACACTGATCCTATAATAACCAAGTCCAAGGAGACCATTCAGATGTCTGCAAAAAAAGTACTTAAAATGATCGAAGAAAACGACGTAAAATTCGTTGATTTTCGTTTTTGTGATACCCGTGGTAAAGAACAGCATGTAACTTTTCCTGCCCATTCTATTGATGAAGATACCTTTGAAGAAGGTAACATGTTTGATGGTTCTTCAGTCGCCGGCTGGAAACATATCAATGAATCAGACATGATTTTAATGCCTGATCCATCAACAGCGGTTATGGACCCCTTCTTTGATGACAACACCTTAATCTTGCGTTGCGACATCATTGAGCCAAAAAACATGCAAGGTTATGAACGTGATCCACGTTCATTAGCCAAACGCGCAGAAGGCTATTTACAATCAACCGGCATTGCAGATACTGCATTCTTCGGCCCTGAAAATGAATTCTTTATCTTTGATGATGTCCGTTGGGGCACTGATATGAGTGGTTCATTCTACAAAGTTGATTCAGAAGAAGCGGGCTGGAACTCGGAAAAAGTTTATCCTGATGGCAATACAGGTCATCGTCCAGGCATTAAAGGCGGTTACTTTCCTGTGCCTCCGGTTGATTCATTGCAAGATATGCGTTCTGCGATGTGTTTAACTTTAGAAGAAATGGGCCAAGTGACTGAAGTTCATCATCACGAAGTTGCTACGGCTGGCCAATGTGAAATCGGTGTAAGATTTAACACACTGGTTAAAAAAGCGGATGAAGTATTGGAACTGAAATACGTTATTGCCAACATTGCTCACGCTTATGGCAAAACAGCGACCTTTATGCCCAAGCCTTTAGTCGGCGACAACGGCAGCGGTATGCATGTTCACCAATCACTCGCTAAAAATGGCGTTAACCTGTTCACCGGTGATTTATACGGTGGCTTGTCAGAAATGGCCTTGTTTTATATTGGTGGTATTATCAAGCACGCAAAAGCACTTAATGCTTTTACCAATGCTTCAACCAATAGCTACAAACGTCTGGTTCCCGGCTTTGAAGCCCCTGTTATGCTGGCTTACTCAGCACGTAACCGTTCAGCTTCCATTCGTATTCCTTTTGTTAACAATCCAAAAGGCCGTCGTATTGAAGTCCGTTTCCCTGACTCAACAGCAAACCCTTACTTGGCATTCTCTGCCATGTTGATGGCCGGTCTGGATGGTATTCAAAACAAAATTCATCCTGGCGATGCTATGGATAAAGATTTGTATGACTTACCTGCTGAAGAAGCCAACAACATCCCACAAGTTTGCCATTCATTTGACCAAGCGTTGGAAGCTTTGGACAATGATCGTGAATTTTTAAAGGCTGGCGGTGTTTTTACTGATGACGTAATTGACGGTTATATCAAATTGAAAATGGAAGAAGTGACTCGTATCCGTATGAGTACACATCCAGTTGAATACGATATGTACTACAGTCTGTAAGCTCTATGCCAGTTTAATACCAGTTTAGAAAGGCATAAAACCCCGCAAGCCATTTGGCTTCGCGGGGTTTTTTTATGCCTGGATATTTCCACACGAAACCACCGAGAAATCCAGTTATTTTGTCCCCCTTTATTGTCCCAGAGAGCCGAAAGGGGAAAAATATATCCAAAAACAGGGGGCAGACTTGCCACTGGAATTAATAGACGTAGCCTAAAGTAGACCATCACTACACTTTTAAAATAAAAGAAATATAAATAGTTAATAATTTCCTGGAAACCCTATAACTCAATCTTCAAGTTTTCTTACCTCGACTTTATAGATCCTGAATAACCAGCAACATAGCGGCCAATAGATGTATGCCGGAATAAGGCTTTTCGAGCGCAAGCGAGAATAAGCGTTTCCGGCATCTGATACGGGAGTGTGCCGGAAACGCCACCACGCGCTACGCTTGGGTGGTCTTATTCCGGCCTA
>JBAXTQ010000077.1:0-15105 GCA_037130115.1 Methylococcaceae bacterium | reverse complement strand
ACAACTCATTCAGGCAATGGAACAAACCATCGCCGAAGCCAGTCAGTTTGTTTCTGCTTTGGTCGATCAAAAAATTATCAATCAGAAGACTCTGCCGGGCCGTTGAAAATAAAAAACCCCTTGGCACTTATTTAATGACAAGGGGTTTTTTAGTATGACGAACTCACACAAACCTGGTTTTTTAGGACTTTACTTTTTGATGTCCGCGAAGTTTTATCCCTAAAAAGTGCATATCAAATAACTTAGGCATCATGCTCCCTCTCCCTCAGGGAGAGGGTTGGGGTGAGGGGATTTAAATGGTCAAGTTATTTTATGCACGTTCCTAAGTGGCGTTATCTTATAGCTTATATATCACTGAATCATTAGGTTTATTTTTGTCTTGCGCATCTTTGGAGCTACCTTTACGGTTTTCCTGATCTATTCTCTCTTTGCCAAATTTGGCAATCATTTCTTCCCAGCTTGAATACTCTTCATAGCCTTTAAAACCGGCTGCTTTACGTTCTTGATAGATTTCTTTGCCTTTTGTAATAATTTCATCAGGCGTTTTACCGTCAACGGCGGCCAGGAATTCCTTGTCATCTTTTTTTACATCTCTAATCGTCCAAAAAGAGACTTCAAATTCAATACGTTTATCGGGAGACAAACGGTTTTTAATGCCCTTGACTGAGCGATAAGCAGTCGTGGCGCTGTGACCGTTTATTTCTTGCCCCTTACCGCAGGCCAGTAAAGAGGTACAGGTGAGTATAAGCAGCAGTACAGGTAGTTTCTTCATTAAAGATAACCTCGAAGTTAGGTACGGGTTCATGTTATGGTATTTTAACGCCAAATCACCAAACAAAGTAAAATGGTCGATTATTATAACCCTGAGCCACGCTTATATGCTGCAATTTATACAATTATTAAATCAGCGTTACCAGTCGGTTTTAAATCAACCGGGTAACGAGTCCGGCAAAAGTGACTATCAGCAACGCATCGATCAGCTAATTTTAACCGAAGCTTTTCTGCGCAAAGGTCAGTTTAATAATGCATCGCCCAAACAACCGTTACAGATTACGGTCGTAGGCCCGACGCAGGCTGGCAAGAGTTCACTGGTTAATGTATTGCTTAATGGTGATGTTGCAGGGGTCAGTCCTTTGGCGGGTTATACCATTCATCCCCAAGGTTTTTGCTTAGGGATAAATTTGGATGATTGCAGCGGTTTGCAGCGCTATTTTGGCCGTTTTCAACAATTGCAACAAGCACAAATGCCACGAGACCGGCATGATTGTTATTCCTTGACTGAAACAATGTTGGCGTCTGCGCTGTTACCGGACGGTGTTTTATGGGATACGCCGGATTTTGATTCCATAGATTCCGCTGTTTATCGGGAAGGGGTCATCAGAACGATGGCGTTGGCTGATATTATTATTCTTGTCGTCAGCAAAGAAAAATATGCCGATCAATCCGTCTGGGACATGATGGCGGCGCTTGAATCGTTGCATCAGCCAACGGTTATCTGTTTAAACAAGTTGAGTGAAGGCTCGGAAGCGTTACTGATTGAGTCTTTAAAAGAGAAATGGCAACTTGCCCGAAAAGACGGTTTTCCAGACGTCGTGCCGTTGTATTATCAAAAACAAACCGGCTTGCCGGTTTGGCCGGTCGCGCAACAGGGTTTGCTTAAACGGTTGGCAACTCAAGTCGCGGCTAAAAACCAGCTGCGTTATGAGCAGGATTTACTGCAAAAACATTGGCAAACCTGGCTGGAGCCGGTTATTGCCGAGCATCAGGCTGTAAATGCTTGGCAGGCATGGGTTGATGAGGCAATCAAGCAGGCCTTGGATAACTATCAGCGTGATTACTTAAATCATCCACGCCATTATGAAACCTTTCAACGGGCGTTGGCCGAGTTACTGACGTTATTAGAAGTCCCCGGCTTGGCCGGTGTTTTAACCGGAGCACGCAAGGTGCTGACGTGGCCGGTACGGAAAATGTTTATGCTGGGGCGTAACAGAGGGCCGGTTGCCGATAGCAGTCAAGAAATCGTTTTATTGAATCAAATAGCTGAACATTTATTGATTCAACTGGCAGACAAGCTACTGGATAAAACGGAAGAGGGCAGTCAACGACTTTGGTGGAAAGAGTTTGGCATTTTATTACGCCGTCAACGACCGGGTATTTTGCAGGATTTTAGTGGGGCGGCAAAAAATTATCATCTTGGTTTTCAGCAAGAGGTTGAAAAAACCGCGCAGCGATTATATGGCAAACTACAAGAACAGCCCCTGGTTTTAAACAGTTTACGCGCCACCCGCGTAACCACCGATGCGGCGGCTATTGCGCTGACGATACACTTGGGCGGTATTGGCGTGCATGATTTGATTTTTGCCCCGGCGATGTTGACAATTACCTCGTTATTAGCCGAAAGCGCCATCGGCGGTTATATGCACAAAATAGAGCATGAGCTAAAACAACAGCAGTTGCGTACGGTAAAACAAGCACTCTTTGTTAAAAGTATGGGCTTAACGCTGTTGGCGCTGCCTGAGCAATTATCGACCCAGGCGCATTTTAATATTTCTCCCGAGCAACTACAGGCGGTTGAACACCAACTTATAGAAAAGCGACATGGCTTACGATTACTCTGATTTAGTAGAAAAAACCCAACGCTGGGCTGAGCAAGCGAGCGCGTCAGGCTGGATTAATGCCGATGCTGCGGCGAGCTTAAGCCAAGTGGATACCCGAACCCCTGACGCTTTGTTTTCAGGTTATGGTGTAATAGCGGGCAGTGTTGCAAGACCGCTTATCGTGGCTTTTATGGGGGGCACCGGGGTGGGTAAAAGTTCTTTGCTTAATCGTTTGGCAGGCAAGGCCATAGCCAGGGCAGGGATAGAACGACCGACTTCACGGGAAGTGACTTTATATCATCATCACAGTGTTGCCCTACAAAAGCTGCCGGAAGCGCTGCCGCTGGCTAAAATTAATATCTCGCAACACGACGATGAGAGCAAAAAAAATATCGTCTGGATAGATATGCCTGATTTTGACAGTACCGAGCAACGTAACAAGCATTTGGTTTTGCAGTGGTTACCCCATATTGACGTGCTTATTTATGTGGTTAGCCCCGAGCGTTACCGCGATGAAAAGGCGTGGCGATTACTGCTTGCAGAAGGCGCACGCCATGCCTGGCTGTTTGTGTTAAACCAGTGGGACAGGGGGCAATTAGCGCAATACGAAGATTTTAACCGGCAGTTGCATAAAGCAGGTTTTATCGCGCCCATTATTTTTAAAACAGTGTGTGCAGAAGGGTTACAAATAGACGAATTTTCCGGCTTGGAAGCCACCATACAGGCGTTGGCAACAGCGCATATTATTGAACAACTGGAACAAAGAGGCTTGCAGGTACGCAAAAACGAGTTACAGAAAAAACTGCAACAGCTTGCCGAAGCGTTAGGCTCAGAACAAACGGTTCAACAAGCAGCGGCACTCTGGCACAAACAATGGCAACGAACCACCCGGCAATTACAAGCAGGTTTTGCCTGGCCCATAAAACAGTTTGCCGCCTATTATGCAGAACATGCCGCCGATTTAATGACCCAGCGGACTACCACGAACCATTCATTATGGGATGCCTGGGCGCAAGCCCGTTTTGACGATGCGCTGGATGAATTTATTAGCACTATGGACCAGTCGGGATTGCCTGTCTTACCGTTTAAACAACAGTCAGCAAGGCTTCGGGAAAAAGCCCCCAACATCATGCAAACGCAAACTGAACTGGCAACCCGCGTGGCGTTGGCTAATCCCGGCAACGCCTTGCAACGGGGCTTTTTAAAAAGTATGCGCTTGTGTGAGATAGTGCTGCCACTGACCGCCATGACGTGGGTGGGCTATAAAGTATTTATGGGCTATTACACCAGCAACATGACGGACAATCATTACTTGGGTGTTGATTTTGCCATCCATAGCAGTCTGCTTATCGTATTGACTTGGTTAATCCCGTTTTTTATTCTAAAAAAATCGCAACCCTCTTTACAAAAGACGGCCTTAAAAGGTCTTAATAAAGGTCTGCAAACCGCCTTTAGCCTGATAGAGAATGAAGTTGTAAGTACCATCGAAAACCTGGCGCAACAACATAAAGAACAGGTAAAGCAACTCTCGGTTCTTATGGAGCAATGCGCAGAAACGGATACCGATAAACGATTATCTGTTGATAATGACAGTCCTCTAAGACGCATGCTGATTAATTGACCTGTCTTGCCCTGGTTTCCATTGGTAGGGGTAGAAAATTTTCTGCCCCTACTATTTGATGTACAGAAATAATACCTTGTCTTATAATTTGTTCCTATTTTATAAGCATCTGGAATTATCATGCAAACGATGAGTTACACCGCGTTAAGAAACAACCTGTCTGAAGCCATCAACAAAGTTAATGACGATCACACCCCGATTTTAATAACCCGTCAAAATGGCAAGCCTGCCGTATTAATGAGTCTGGAAGATTTCCACGCCTATGATGAAACGGCGTATTTAATGGCCAGTCCGGCCAATAAAAAAGCACTGGATGAGGCCATTGCCCGTGTCAAGGCTGGCAAGTTTACGGCGCATGATTTAATTGAAGATTGATAGGCTGTCTTTTGATGATTCAGCTTGGGAGCAGTATTTATATTGGCAGGATAATGACAAGAAAATGCTCAAACGCATTAACAGCTTAATCAAAGATATTAAACGCAATCCGATTGACGGGATCGGCAATCCAGAACCGTTAAAGCATAATTGGTCAGGATTTTGGTCGCGACGTATAGACCACGAACATCGTCTGGTGTATCAGGTCAATGACGATAACATTATTATTGTCCAATGCCGCTATCATTATTAATCAACGCTACTTGCTAAAAATTGGTAGGGGCAGCTTATCTTCTGCCCCTACACAGCTCGGTTTTTCTTAACATCCCCAGCGTAACGCAGCGGTATGAACGGGAGCATCCCACAGTTTCAGTAATTCTTCGTCAAGTACGCTGAGGGTTATTGAGCAACCGGCCATATCAATGGAGGTGGTGTAATTGCCAACTAATGAACGGGTTATGGTGATGCCGCGTTTTTCCCAGAACTGGGCAGCCAGATCATAAATCAAATACAACTCCATTAAGGGCGTTGCCCCAAATCCGTTCACATGCAGTAACACCGGCTGGCCTTTTTTCGGTTTTAATTCCTCATCAATAATACTGGCCAAGTGCTCGACAATTTCTGTGGCAGTGCTTAATTTAAGCGTTTCACGTCCACGTTCACCATGAATGCCCACCCCCATTTCCATCTCGGTGTCGCTAATGTCAAAAGTGGGTCTGCCCAGGGCGGGCACGGTACAACTGCTTAGTGCGACGCCCATTGAGGCCGTGGCGTTGTTGACTTTATCACCCAAGGCTTTGCAGGTTGCCAAGTCAGCACCACTTTCTGCCGCCGCACCGACTATTTTTTCAACAATCAAGGTGCCCGCTACCCCACGTCGTCCGGTGCTGTGTGCTTTTGGCAAGGCAACATCGTCACTTACCAACACTGTCGCATTTTGACAATCCAGCATTTCGGCGGCGATTTCAAAATTCATGACATCGCCGGCATAATTTTTGACGATAAACAAGACGCCGCCGCCATTTTCGACGGCTTGCGCAGCGGCCAACATTTGATCAGGTGTTGGGGAGGTGAAAATCTGGCCGGGACAAGCGGCATCCAACATACCGTGACCGACAAAACCGATATGTAGCGGTTCATGTCCGGAACCGCCACCGGAAATTAAAGCAACCTTGCCGGGTTTGGGTGGGTTAATCCGTCTGACAAAATGCGGTTGGGTGTTGAGTTGGATAATGTCTGCATGCGCTTTGGAAAAGCCCAGCAGGCTTTCATCAAGCAGCGTATCGATGGCGTTGATAAATTTTTTCATGGCGACGACTCCTGATTATGGATGGCTTATTCTGTGTATAATCATAGAACACGGATGACACTGATTATAAGGATTTCAACGGATTTTATTTTTAGTCAAAAAATATCATAACTGTAGGTAAGGCAACTCGCAATAAATAACACCCGCCAAGTTTCGCAATACTACTGTTTGGCTTGGTGCGCATCGCTCACCACAACCATGCCAGAGAAATAAACTTATTAGCTAGAGTTTAATGCTTGTTATGGCTGACTTTCCGAACTCAAGGTGAAGATTAAGTGCCAGAAACTGCGTAGGCCGGAATAAGGCTTTTCGAGCGCAAGCGAGAATAAGCGTTTCCGGCAATCGATATGAGTTAACGCTGTAAATAAATGATTTTTATTGATGCAGGGTTTGGATAGCATTACCACTAATGGCTTACACTTCTTAGTTTGCTTGATTGTCGTTACAAAGGGTGGGTTACACCCTGCTTGTCGGCTTCAAAAGGGGGATTAGATATTTCAGTCACCTTGTGAGAGGTCTTACAAGGTGGGTAAAGGCTTTAAGTCGACCGATATGTGGTTGAACAAGCTGGGTAACGGGTTTAAGTTAACGGATATGTGGTTACAAAAGGACAGTATGTGGTTGCACAAAGTAAGTTACACTTTTAACAGGTAATGAAGAGTATTTTGTTAAGTAAATTTAATAATATTCGATGAGTTATATTTTAACTTAATGACATTGCTCGCCTCATTCACGTTCAAAAATGCTTATTCCGGCCTACTCGGCTACAATGACAACCACTTCAATTTATTATCCATATTTAATTATTTCATGAGTTCCTTCTATCATCTTTTCAATTCACTTTCTGCTGACTCTAATAAAAAGGGTGAGCAATTTGAAAGAATCACTAAATGGTTTTTGGAGAATGATCCAGAATGGAAATCCAAAATTGATAAAGTCTGGTTATGGAATGATTATCCTCAAAAATGGGCTAGAGATAGGGGGATTGATCTGGTTTGTTTATTCAAGGATGGGACGCATTGGGCAGTTCAGTCTAAATGCTATCATCCTGACTATTCCTTAAAGAAAGCCGATATTGATTCGTTTCTTTCAGAATCCAATCGTAAAGAAATATCCGGGCGCATTCTGGTTGCCACTACGAACCAGTTAGGTGACGGTGCAGCACAAGTCATCAAAGCCCAAGAAAAACCAACAGTTTGCGTTCTTTTAGCCCATTTAGAGGATTCTAATATTGAGTTTCCAGCTGACCCTGAAAATCTAACTCAGGTTAAACAACGCGAAAAACCAACACCCGAACCACACCAAACAGAAGCCATTAATGAGGTAGTTCAAGGCTTAGCGACCGATGATAAAGGTCAGCTTATTATGTGTTGCGGAACAGGCAAAACCTTCACCTCGTTATGGATAAAAGAAGCGTTAGAATCTCAAAATACCTTGGTACTTTTACCTTCGTTAGGTTTGCTTTCTCAGACGCTTAAAGAATGGTGTTTTGCTAAAAATGAAGAATTCAGTTTTCTTTGTGTTTGTTCTGATGCCTCAGTCAGTAAAGAAGACGATGAGGTAATTTCTCATACCCTGGATCTTGGTTTTCCTGTCACCACCCTTCATGAAGACATTGAAAAGTTTCTGCTGACTTCGGGTAATAAAGTCATTTTCTCTACCTATCAATCGTCGCTGCAGATTGCCAAAGCCCAAGAAAATCCAGACATTCCGGCTTTTGATATCGTTTTTGCCGATGAAGCTCATCGTTGTGCAGGTAAGGTCTCAAATGATTTTTCTTGCGTATTGGATGAGGAAAAAATAAGGGCGCGAAAAAGATTATTTATGACCGCTACACCGAGAGTGTTTTCTACCGCAGTAAAAATTGCTGCCGAAGGACGAGGTGTTGAAATTGCCTGCATGGATGATGAACAGGTTTTTGGACGGGTTCTGCATCGTTTAAATTTCGGTACTGCTATTGAACGCAAGCTTTTAACTGACTACGAAGTGATTATTGTCGGTGTCGATAACCCGATGATAAAAGCATGGATTGATCAGCGTGAATTTCTTCAAACCGATACTGGTATTGAAGCCGATGCCCAAACCTTTGCCGTTTACATCGGTTTGATGAAAGTGATGCGAGATCGTGATTTAAAACGAGTCATTAGTTTTCATGGCAGGGTAAAGCGAGCACAAGAATTTGCCAGTGGCTTCTTAAATGTGTTTAATTGGGTGGATGCAGAACATAAACCTTCAGGCGTGATGGTGACTGATTATGTCTCTGGCATAATGAATGCCGGCAAAAGAAGCACAAAAATTAAGCAGTTGAAAACGCTTTACGGTGCAGAAAGAGGTTTACTGGCTAATGCACGGTGTTTGTCAGAAGGGGTTGATGTCCCCGCTTTGGATGGTGTGGCTTTTATTGACCCGCGCAAAAGCCAGGTCGATATTGTGCAAGCGGTGGGGCGGGCAATCCGGAAAAATAAAGATAAAAAGCTCGGATTTATTATCATCCCTGTGTTTATTGGGGACAGTGATAATCCTCAAACAGAACTGGAAAACAGTCGTTATAAACCGATTTGGGATGTGTTAAATGCCTTAAAGTCGCATGATGATGTACTTGCCGAAGAGCTGGATAATTTTAGAACTTCGTTAGGGAGGAATAATGGCGGTTCTGGCGGCGGTTTTTCAAAAATTACAATTGATTTGCCGCGCACAGTGGGAAATGAATTTGTTGCTGCGTTAAATGCGCGGATTGTGGAAGTGACAACAATTTCTTGGCTTTTTTGGTATGGATTGTTGTTGGATTATGTAGAGGAATATGGGCATGCGAGAGTTCAAAGAACCCATACTCAATTAAAATATAATGGATATTCTTTAGGAAAGTGGATTTCACATCAAAGAACCAATAAAAATAAACTTAATTTTGAAAAAATAAAACAACTTGAATCTTTACCTCAATGGTCCTGGGATGTCTTTGAAGACCAATGGAACGAGGGATTTGAATATTTAAAAAGATATGTTGAGGAACACAATCATTCAAGAGTTAATAATGTATTTAAATATAAAGATTTCAACTTAGGTAGTTGGATAGGTACTCAAAGGCAAACAAAGGATAAACTTGATATTCAAAAAATTAAATTGCTCGAATCACTACCACAATGGTCTTGGGATGTCCTTGAAGATGAGTGGAACGAGTTCTTTAGTGCATTAAAGAAATATATTAGGAAATATGGTCATTTAATAGCTCCTAGGGATTTGAAATATGAAGGGTATTATTTAGGCACGTGGATTAAACAGCAAAGAATGAATAAAGATAAACTCAGTCCTGAAAGAAAAGCACTGCTTAAATCATTGCCACAATGGTCTTGGAATCCATTTGAAGACCAATGGAATAAGGGATTTGAGTATTTAAAAAAATATGTTGAAGAACGTGGCGATGCAAAGGTATTGCTCAGATTTAAATATGAAGACTTTAACTTAGGGGTATGGGTACAAACTCAAAGAAAAGGAAAAAATAAACTTAGTCTGGAAAGAATCAACTTACTTGAAAAATTACCCCAGTGGACTTGGGATGCCATTGAAGATCAGTGGAATGAAGGATTTAAATATTTGAAAAAATATGCTGAGGGATACAGTCATGCAAAAGTGCCACTCAGATTTAAATATGACGGTTATTTTTTAGGTCAATGGGTAGCAACACAAAGAAGAGGAAAAGATAAACTCAGCTCTGAAAAAATCAATCTTCTTGAAGCATTGCCCCAGTGGTCTTGGAATGCACTGGAAGACAAATGGAATGAAGGATTTGAATACCTAAAAAAATATACTGAAGAACAGGCATATTCAAATGTTCCTGCTCAATTAATGTATGAAAACTACTCTTTAGGTCAATGGGTGGGAACACAAAGAAGAAGTAAAAAAAATAATAAACTTGATTTAGAAAGAATTAAAAAACTTGAATCGATACCACAATGGTCTTGGGGATGTAAAACTGAATAGCTCGGCAACGGTTTCGACCGCAAAATAGGGATTCTGCGTACCTTTCACCTTTTAATTTAAAGAGATATTATTTTCCATGTATTGCATATACTCAGATAAAGATGTTACTGACGAAGAAACAAATTCTGAGCATATATTTCCATTAACGCTCGGTGGTAAAAACGATTTCACCCTTCAGGTATCAAAAGAACTCAATTCACTTGTCAATAGAGAAATCGATGAAAAACTAGCGCATTGTTTCTTCTTAGCTGTTGATAGACGAAAAAATAATGCGCGAGGACACCGACAAACAGAGATAAAAGCACCGAGAACTAAATCGATTGGAAAAATACCTATAAATTTCGTGTTTGATACAAGTGGCTTTCTTCAACCGTACAATCCAAGACTAAAGACAATTGTTTCAGCAGATGAAATTCTTCAACATGGTTTAAAAATTTCGATACCTTTTTATCCATACCTACGTTTGCGATTCGCCGCTAAAGTTGGATTAGCCGCAGGATATTTTGTCTTTGGTGATGAGTTTAGGGGAAGCATCGCCGCACATGAACTTCGGTCTTTGATGCATTTATATGGCAAGTATCATAACCAAGAAGCGATAAAATTTCGATACCTTTTTATCCATACCTACGTTTGCGATTCGCCGCTAAAGTTGGATTAGCCGCAGGATATTTTGTCTTTGGTGATGAGTTTAGGGGAAGCATCGCCGCACATGAACTTCGGTCTTTGATGCATTTATATGGCAAGTATCATAACCAAGAAGCGATTGAGCGACTCAAGTCTAAAATTTGGACTTGGTCATTTCCACCGCAACAAGGTCAGGAGGCGATACACGCACTTCTTGAAGCATTGTCAAAACATATTAATAATTCTTTTGTTGCATTCATTACAAGCCTTCAAAAGGATCAAATTTTGATTGTTGTTGGTATCTTTGGGAATCTTGCAAGCTGCATTAATTGTCCAGCAGACTCAATTAACATTCCAAAGGATAAAGAATATGATCTTGGTCACGTCATAATTCTTGCTGCACATCAAACTCGCCGCATTTCTTTTCGAGAATTACTAATGGAGATTTCAATATGTGAGCCAGCGTAGCATTGTAGACCTACCTTACACCAGAAGAAATTGCGCTAATCGAACACCCATAAAATAGGAGGCAGTAATGAATGAAGCCCGTGCAACCCAACTGAAAGAATATTTACAAAACGTCACCGTTTTATTTGCCGATATAGAAATCTGGTCTGTTAAACGTGGATTAAAGGTTACTCGATCTATACTGGAAATTAGCGAAGAAGAGTATGGCACTTACACCATTGAAAAACTGATTTTAACTAATGCAGCCAGAAATGTTGCCGATATTATCCCTATTGGTTGTTCCATAGTAGGGTCGTATGGACGGGTAGATTTAGTGGGTCAGATGAGCAGGGAAGTGATTAGTTATTTAAGAAAAGGTGGCCCTTACATAACGCAAAGCGAATTAATTGACGGGGTAAGGCAGGAAGTGCGTAAAAAATACTTCTATAGAGATATTAATGAATCGGGTTGGTACTGGATTGAAAGTACCCGACTGGGACGCGCAAAAAAAATTGACGAAGCGCTGTTTTTTGATCTATTGACTTCGGTATCTGACTATGAGCTCGCCTGACGCCATCGGCGATATTTGGCGCACTTATCAAGTTACGGTTAATTGTCTGGAAGTTACTTTAGATGACCTAAGATTAGGACGAATTGATTCCCTGCAAGGTACCGGCTTTATGGATATACCCATTGATGCGGTTCGGCGCAATATACAAGCCAGTCGGGAAACAGTGGATGATCACACCATTCTGGCAATGTGGGCTGTTTTTGAACAGGAAATGATTGCTGTATTGGAAATCGAAGCCCACAAAATGTTAGGCACAGCACCCTCTGCTTTCAACCAGGCGTTATTGAACAAGATTGAGGCTGGCATAGAGCGTTGGCGGAGTGACGAGATGATTGATCTTTTTAAGCCTTTATTTCCTGTAGAATTAATCGCGTACACAAAGCAAATCAAACGTTACCGGGATTGGGTCGCGCATAGGAATATAAAGAAACCATCACCGAAGAAAGTGACACCTGAGCTTGCTTATGACATTCTGGCAGAAGCACTTAAACAAATGAAACAATCATAAACGAAGAGCCTGAACGCCAGTAAAAAAATGAGTGTGTAAGGCTTTATCATTGGGTGTCACCTTATTTCCACAGCACGGTTAAAAACATGGCTTATTACTTTAAAGAACATCGGTTGCGAATTGCAACTTTTATGGCAGCCGGCGATAAAGATATTGCTATGTATCTGCAAAAATCGTCCTTTGTAAAAACCAGCAACGGTTACTGGTTGGCCTGGCATAAGGACAGCGTAGAAAAAATAGCGGTATTGCCGACTGATCATCCCGGAGAATTTCCATGCGAATGGTTGTATGATGCCGGGACAATTGAACAAGCAGTCGCTCTTGTCGAAGCAGGGTTTTATATAAGAACGACTGACTATAATGCGGCACAATTGGTTGTGGCAGAAGATTTACCAAAAAAACGTACGACCACTGCCAGAAAAACCGCGCGAAAGCCATCAGCGGTGCCTTATCTTACCAATAATCAACAAACTCGGTTAATTGCTGGCAAATCAATGGATTTGGTGTTGACCGATAAACAAAAACAGTATTTGCAATGGCGTAAAAAAGTGCCGGGCAAGCTATCGCCTGAAACCCAAGCTCCTGGTTTTTATTTGCATGCAGTCAATCAAGATGGCAGCCTGACTTTTCAGTTCAAGGTAAAAACAGTAGCACAGCAATGGTATGTACATATTTATGTGCATCCAACCGGGTTACATTTTCATAAACATTTTAAATCACGCTCCAACGAAACGGTTTTGGGTTGTTTGATATGTAACGTAAAAACCCATCAAAAAGAAGGGTTAATGGCAGATATTCACCTCTGTGCCGAGGATCTTTCGGAATTAACGGTTATACATGAGACTGTCCATGCCGGTGCATATCTTTCCCGAATTTTAGATATTCAGGATGCAAAAACCATAGCTGCACCTTACATGCAAGATACAAGTAACTTATTAAAGTGTCGTGAAGAAATCCAATGCCGTACCGTTGAATTTTTGTCCAAGCAGATTGTAATGGTGTTGCATACTTTAAATATACCCTGTACACCACTGCGTATTGCAAGTATTTAATTGTTAAAAAATTTTATTGCAAGGCGATTGAATAAATAAGCTTTAATGGGCAAAACAGGGCGTATTAATAGTCAAGGTGCTTTGTTGCTTCCGGGCTTAAATCATTCATCGCCATACCAAGCAATTCACCGCGAATATCATCGCAAATTTCGCTAAAGTCTTTTTGTATATTATCCAGCGTGACATTTTCATAGTCGCTCATAAACCATTCTTCTAAATCACTATTGACTTCGTCACCACAGAACCACAAGGCAAATTGTTCTGCTTCTGACAACTCTTTTATTGCATAGTAGACATCAGCCTCTAAATGATTGCACAGCATGTCATAAAGTGCGTTATCACTCCCTTGATTGGCAAGCACCCCCATTTCATCCCAGTAGGTTTTTAAATCATCATCATTGAGTATTCCGCTTGCTTCTTGATTTTTCATCGTAGTGGCAAGCGTAGTAAGTACCTTATTAATGGCCTGTTTCTGTAGGGGCGTTGCCAATGTTTCAACACAATCTTTGTAAAATGCTACAGTATTCTCTAAACGGGTTTCTGTATAGAGCAGCTCTTGACGATTTTCTGTAAAGAGCAAGTCTTTTTCCTCGTCATGGTTAATCTGTATCCGTTCTAATAAAGCCAGGTAATATGGTGAAAAAACAGGCAAATATTTGGCAGTTTTATTGGAGTCGAATAGCCAAAGCAAGCTTGAAAACATGCGGTTAAACCAAGCTTGTCTATCTTTTTGAGTTGCATCACAGCTTGGCGCTTCCGGTGCATTGTCACGGAAAAATAACGCATTGAGATTTGTAGGACATGGTTCATTAAAGGTTTGTTCGTTTATCAGTGTATTAGCAAAATCGATGATAACGTGTTGTCGTTTAATAAATTACCATAACGAGCACGGAGAATGGGGGTAAGGTCAAACTCCCCAGACCTGATAGGGTCTATGAAGCAGTCAACATTATCTACCCATTGATTGATGGGTATACGGTTTCGTGGTGTTGATGTCATGACGTGTTCTGTTTATCCAGCGATAAAATAAAAAACCCCGCAGGGCTACAAGAGAGCTTTTTTCCTACTGTTCCGTTTACATGGCTTCCATTAAAACCAAGGTGTACCATCAAGTAGCCGTACTTAAAAGAACGGGCGATACTCACCTTTTAGTAAGCACCCACTTGACCAATTTTATAACTGATTACGTAGAGGGTTACTGTAAAAAGCTAACCCGTTTTCTCGGGTTATTTCCGGGGTTGGATTAACTTAAACCTTGTTGTTGAAAGTAAAAGGTACGCACATTATTTCACTATAAATAAGGATCTATTGCTTTACGTCCGAAACGCCCTACCTCCCGTCAACTTCCAACAATGCAATTAAAATTTAACATAATTGTTTTTTAATACAACCGTTTTCTTTTGAAAGGGCATTTGCTCAGTTAAATGACCAAAAGCATGAGTCGAAAAATATGACATTGCTCTGATGACGGCTCATGCGGGTGCAGTGCGGTCAGATTAAGAATACAGAAGCATCGACTAAATTGAGCGCCACTAGATTTTTACTGAGTAATGTTGTGCATTGCTTGTGAATTATGTTAAATTTAAATCGTTATCAATTGAGGGGGATGAGTGTCAGGGAGTCTCTGGGCATTGGCCGCACCCCATATCCCACCAAGCACTACAATTCTAGGTTGATAACAGCCCGACTGCGATAACTTTATTGTTAGCTAGAGAGTCGGGGATTTTCTACAGCCTTATGGCAAATCCCAGCTTTGGTTGCTGGGGTAATTTGCTATTTGGTTGTGTGAAATTAAAATGTGCTGTCGGGAAGGCTAGGTGTGTCATCCTTCCCAATTATGTCGGCAGTGTCTATCCTAGTATCGACAGCAGCACTTTTTTGGACGCTGTAAGTTGGTCTGAACCGCCTCCCTCATTTGAGCACTGGGGATAAGCCTGAGAAAGCGATGATTTATCATTGAAAAAAAGGGCATTCAAGACGCTTTCAGCGTCCTCTTTTTACCTAATCGGCTTCGGCTTTTGAC
>JBAXTQ010000076.1:0-15158 GCA_037130115.1 Methylococcaceae bacterium | reverse complement strand
TTTTGCCCCGTCACTGTTTTTGGCGGCGAATACATAAAGGCAAAACTAAGATCATCCTTGTCGGTAAAAGCATAACTAAAACCGGTCGTTAAATGCCACTCCTGAACGCCCGGTGCCAGAACATTAAACAGCACTTGAGAGCTGTCAATGGGTTGCTGTCCATAACTCACACCGCCACGCAAAATCAATTTTTCGCTTTGTTGCCATTGTGCACCCAGCTTGTAAATGGTCATATCCTTCCAGCCAAAACCGGCACCGTTATTTGCCCCTAAAGGAACACCTTGTAAAAAAGACTGAAACGAATTGCCAACCGAATTGACCTGACTGTAACGAATCTGTTCGACATCAAAGGCGGTTGTTATCGCTTTATTCATGGCCCAAGACAGCCCGACATTAAAGCTGTCTGGAATATCAAAACCGCCTTGCTCGGCAAATAACCCTGTGTAACTATTCAGTTTAGTCATGTAAATACGACTTTTATAAGCCGCACCCAAGCGCACTCCCGGTATTAACTCAGCCTGTCCACCTACCCTAAAACCGGCTCCATAAGAATAGTCCCGACCACTATTGGACAGATTCTGTGAATCACTGGAAAAATTACCAAAGCTCGCCAGTCCGTTGGCTTTAAAAGTCTGCATTGCAAAAATAGGCGAAATGCCCAAAGCATAACGGCCATCCGCAAAGGAGTGGGCGTAACTGCCGACCAGAAAGGCTTGAGACAAATCCACCCCGGTGAAACCGGCACAAAAGGTTCCACCCTGTGGGCATCTTGAATACGGACTGGGCGTGACGGGATAGTCGGTATTCATCCCGCCATTGCCATAAAGCGTAACGCCAACACTCTGCTTGTTGTCGATTTTATAACTCCAGCCCACCGTGGGCACGACAAAAACATCGCTTTGACTTTCTACCGTTCCATTAGCGAGCGGAAAAGGCGGCTGATTTGACCCGCCCTGCACGCTATATTGACGAAGCGGACTAAATAATTCCACCTCTACATCCAGACGGGTTCCGACATAAACCAGACCCGCAGGATTCAGTGCGCCAGCGACGGCATCCTGTGAAAAAGCCACACCGGTACCCGCCATCGCCTTGCTTCGTGCGCCGTAACCATGCGCAAAATAGCCGTTAGTCGCATTGGCAGCAACACTGCTTAAACCCAATGCGCTGAATAAAACGCCAGAAAACAGCTTTTTTTGTAGAGGAGTCATATTAATTTACTCAAATGTAGTAAGTTAACTACATACTACCAACAGTAATATCCCAGTAAAAACGATATTATTCGATAAGTAAATCTAATAATTGGATAATTAGGCTCGTTCCCAAACTCCAGTTTGGGAATGCAGTTATGGAAGCTCCAGCTTCCAGTCTCGTGAAGCTGGAGCTTGGGAACGAGCCTGAACACGAAGATTTTGCTTTGGTTTTTCTTCGTGTTCTTCGTGTCTTCGTGGTGAAATGTTTTAAGTTGATGCGGATGTCACGCGGCTACTGTGGTCAACATGCCCGTAGTAATAATGAATTGCACAATGGTTTCCAGTCCTAATCCCGTTTTAAGATTGGTGAATACAAACGGTCGATCGCCGCGCATTTTTTTTGCATCACGATCCATAACGTCCAACGAGGCACCGACATAAGGTGCCAAATCAATTTTATTAATCACCAGCAAGTCAGAGCGGGTAATGCCGGGGCCACCTTTTCTGGGTATCTTGTCACCTGCCGAGACATCAATCACATAAATGGTCAGGTCAGCCAGTTCGGGGCTAAAAGTTGCGCTTAAATTGTCGCCGCCGCTTTCCACCATAATAAAATCCAGATTATCAAAGCGTTCACAAAGCTCATCAACGGCCGCAAGGTTCATCGACGCATCTTCCCTGATGGCCGTATGTGGACAGCCGCCGGTTTCTACGCCGATAATCCTGTCTTCCGGCAAGGCCTGACTGCGAATCAAAAATTGCTGATCTTCGCGGGTGTAAATATCATTGGTGACGACACCAATTTCAAATTGATCTCGCATGCGTTTGCACAAGGCATCCACCAACGCTGTTTTTCCCGAACCTACCGGCCCGCCTATCCCTACCCGAAGTACCTGTTTATCACTCATCATCTACTCACTTTAAGAACGAAATAATCTGGAATACTGTGTTTCATGGCGACTACTTGCCAATGCCAACCCAAACGCGCTGCTGCCGATTTCGTCATCATTAAGCAACAGCGCACGATTGACCTGTTCCGGCAGCCTGGCTGCCAAAGCGATTAACAAACGTTGCCCGGCCACTTGTCCCAAGGGCACCAGTTTAACGGCACATAACACCTGATTTTCCAGCCAGCTCCATAAGTAACCGATAGCCGCCTGGTGCTTTGGAATGCCCCAACGGACTGCGGCAAGACTAAATAAAGTGGCGAGCGTTGCCTCCGGTTTACGTAACCACTCTGCGGCATCGTCCAGTTCCAGCGCAACCAGCAAGCGTGCCAGCGCCTGTCCGGTTTGCCTGTCTTCAGCACGTAATTCAGACGTTTCGCGGCAAGCAGTCAAGGTTTTGCTCCACTGGACAACGGCCTCGTTATCAGCCAAGGTCCAAGCATCAAACAAGCGCATCATGACCGGCAGGTCAATCTGCGTAAGGCCCTGCTCCAGCAACCCTTCCAGCCATTCATGGACTTCATCGGCAGTGGTGACCCAACCATCGTCAATGGCACGTTCCAAGCCTTGGGAATAACTGTACATGCCAATCGGCAAGCCCGGACTTACCAGTTGCAGCAAACGCAGCAGAGCTAAATCATTAATCATGGCTATGATAAGCGCCGGCTTCCGGCTCAAACGGCATAATGTCATGCGTTACGACCAAACCCAAACCTTCCACCATGTGATCCAGAACATGGTCGCTCAAATAGCGCAATTCACCCGGCAAAATCTGTAAGGCGACATGACGGTTACCCAAGTGATAACAGGCGCGTGCAAATTGCAAGGCGTCATCACTACACACCACCGAAACCGTTTCGGGTGCCGCTTTTATCAGCACCTTAAAACGCTCTGCACCGGTCAAAATAACACCTGAGAGCAGACGATGTCCACGCGGCAAAAACACACCCACAGCCACGCCGCCATCGGTACGGGCAGGCAAACGGCTTTTCTGGCGATATTCAAAAGGCAACGTCAGGACATCGTCAGCCTGGGTTTCTGGTGGAGCAAGTTCAGTCAATTTCAACATAGTAGTATTTGAGAAGTCGCATTGAAGGCTACCCATTTAAAGCGGGACAGATAAATAAAACCGGCCTGTTGAGTCCGGGAGCGCTGAGTCCCAGCTCGGCGTAGTCACCAATAGCCAGTAATCGGCTTGACTATCCCGTGCCGAGCTGGGGCTCGGCGTTCCCGGAAAGTTATCTGTCCCGGCTTGGTTGGTAGCCGCATTGAAGTAAAAAAATTTTACTTATTAAAAGTCGGTGGATTTTCTTAAAACAGAAAATACCGTTGTGCAAAAGGTAAAACGGCCACCGGCTCACAGGTCAGCAACTGTCCGTCGGCACGCACCGCATAAGTCTGCGGATCTACTTCGATAACGGGCTGGTAGTGATTATGGATCAAATCTTTTTTACCGATAGTGCGGGTATTTTTGACAATGCCTACACGTTTTCGCAAGCCCAAAGCCTCGGAAACACCGCCATCAACGGCGGCTTGCGGCAAGAAAATCATCGACGTAGCCGAGGCAGTCTGACCGAAGGAACCAAACATCGGGCGATAATGCACCGGTTGCGGTGTTGGAATTGACCCGTTTATGTCGCCCATCGCGGCTAATGCTATCAAGCCGCCTTTGATAATCAGGCTGGGTTTTACGGCGAAAAAGGCCGGATTCCATAATACCAGATCGGCCAACTTGCCGACTTCTATCGAACCGACTTCGTGCGAGATACCGTGACTAATCGCCGGATTAATCGTGTACTTGGCGATATAGCGTTTGATGCGAAAATTATCATTGTGTGCAGAATCTTCCTGCAAACTGCCCCGTTGCAGTTTCATTTTATGCGCCGTCTGCCAGGTGCGAATAATGACTTCACCCACTCGGCCCATGGCTTGGGAATCCGATGAAATCATCGAAAAAGCGCCCAAATCATGCAGTATATCTTCCGCCGCTATCGTTTCACGACGGATACGTGACTCGGCAAACGCCACATCTTCGGGAATGGAGGGATCAAGATGATGGCAAACCATCAGCATATCCAGATGTTCGTCGACCGTGTTAATGGTGAATGGCCGCGTTGGATTGGTTGACGATGGCAGCACATTAGGCAAGCCGCAGGCCTTGATAATATCCGGCGCATGACCGCCGCCCGCGCCTTCGGTATGGTAGGTATGAATGGTGCGATCTTTAAAAGCGGCAATGGTATCTTCAACAAAACCCGATTCATTCAAGGTATCGGTATGTATCGCGACCTGCACATCAAAACGGTCGGCCACCGACAAACAGCAATCAATCGCCGCCGGCGTAGTGCCCCAATCTTCATGTAGTTTTAAGCCCATGGCACCGGCACGCACCTGCTCTTCCAAAGCATCAGGCAGGCTGGCATTGCCTTTGCCCAGCACGCCAAAATTCATGGGAAAACCATCCAGCGCCCGCAACATTTGCTGAATATTCCAGGGTCCCGGCGTACAAGTGGTCGCATTAGTACCTGTCGCAGGCCCCGTACCACCGCCAATCATGGTGGTGACACCGGAGGACAGCGCTTCTTCTATTTGCTGCGGACAAATAAAATGGATATGCGCATCAACGCCGCCTGCGGTTAAAATTTGCCCTTCACCGGCAATAATCTCGGTGCCGGGGCCAATAACAATATTAACGCCGTTTTGAATATCGGGGTTACCGGCCTTGCCTATCACGGCAATACGGCCGTTTTTGATGCCGACATCGGCTTTGATAATGCCCCAATAATCGACAATCAATGCATTGGTAATAACCAAGTCCATCGCCAACGAAGAATCAATCTGACTTTGCCCCATCCCGTCGCGTATCACTTTGCCGCCACCGAACTTTACTTCTTCTCCATAAATCGTGCGATCGGCTTCGACTTGTAAAAATAGACCGCTATCGCCGAGGCGCACTTTATCGCCGGTAGTCGGGCCAAACATATCACTGTAAGCCTGCCTGCTAATTCTGCTCATACGGACTCCTTTAGTTCGCCCATGATTGCCTGACGAAAACCGTAAACACGGCGTAACCCTGAAAAAGGCACCAGATGTATTTCCCTAAACTGTCCCGGCTCAAAGCGGACAGCGGTTCCCGCAGGAATATCCAACCTGAAGCCCAGCGTTTTATCCCGGTCAAAATGCAAAGCCGGATTGGTTTCAAAAAAATGATAATGCGAACCGACTTGTATGGGTCGGTCACCGCTGTTGGCAACAACCAGCGAAATAACTGCGCAACCGGCATTCAGCTCAATATCACCCTCGGCCGGGATAATTTCTCCAGGTATCATGGCTCTGCTCCTACTCTTTCATGGTCATTATTATCGTTGGCGTGCATGGCACGCCCTGTTTTGCTATTCAATGGGATTATGTACCGTAACCAGCTTAGTACCATCGGGAAACGTTGCTTCCACCTGCACATCAGGCAACATGTCGGCAATACCGTCCATAACATCATCACGGTTTAGCAAAGTGCGGCCAAATTCCATTAATTCAGCGACCGTGCGTCCATCCCTGGCACCCTCCATAATGGCGGCGGTAATATAAGCGATGGCTTCAGGGTAGTTAAGTTTTAAACCTCTCGCTTTTCGGCGTTCTGCCAATAATCCGGCAGTAAAAATCAGTAGTTTGTCTTTTTCGCGTGGCGTTAAATGCATGTGTTATCCTTTTTTGGTTAATCAGGTTGCCCAGATACGCGGTTCGCAGGCGTTACGTTGCAAAATGTCAGGTCTTAGCAAAGCCCAAACCTGTTGAAAAAATCCGCGTAACCGATCCGCCCGGTCATCAAGAGCGCGACAAATCAGCATATCATCTATTAACGTAACACCGCGACCTGCGGTATCACCTATCAGTTGTTGTACTGCCTCCAAATGAGCGGATGACGCGGGACAAACAAACATCGTTCCGCAGGCGGAATGTCCGTTCAGTCCCCAACGCGCAGAAAAAGCGTGGGCATCCAGCTTTAAACGTTCCCGATAAAAAAGCTCGCCGGCACGAAATAGTTGCCAACTCATGCTCACTTCACCCGCCGTAAAACCTTCATTAGCGGCAGGACGACCCAAGGCAAGCACTTCCCAGCCAATAAAACGGGCACCTGTCTCCAAATCAACACGTAGTTTAGAAACCACCCGCGCCCCTTCATAAATAATGGTTTCCTGTGGCAGCCATTCCAGAACCGCGTTTGCCGCTACGGTCAAGGTAACCGATTGCCTGGCCAGTTCTCCGGCACTACGATAAAATTTACCGGCTGCCGGTGTTGTTACCAAAGCGGCGCTATTGGCGGCGGCTGTTATCGCTATCGTCAAGCTGTCACCGGCCACTACGCCACCGGGTGGATGCAACAAATACAGATGGCAAACACCGCCCTCAGGATAAAAAGGTCGTTGTACGGTTAACGGCCCCTGATGACGGCGATGCGCCAGCACTGTCTTATCATTACTGCGCTCAAAACCCAGTTCCAGCGTTGCTTCCCAGCCTTGTACCGGCCTGCTCTCTGCGTTGGCGAATCCGGTCTCCTTGCTATCGGCAAACATTCGCCTAGATGCCAACCAACAAGGTTGTACCCACGACAGCACAAAGCAGTCCAAATGCGGTATTAATAATTTTTAGCCTGATCGCTCCCGATAAACCCACCGCAACACCCAAGCCGTGCAGCACTGCCGTCGTTAACAGAAATCCCGATGCGTAGCCAACGGCATCAGCGCCGTTTTGCAATTCTGCCGCATGAACATAACCGTGACTAAGTGCAAATCCGGCGGCAATGGCGACCGCAAAACTCGAAGAGATGTGTTGGTTTTTCCACACCAGCCAGCCTGACGCCAGCACCGAAAAAGCCACCCACGTTTCCGCCGCGCTTATTGTAAAGCCCGTATAATGCAAGCCCGCGCCTGCGGCCATCGCCAGCAAAAAACTGCCGGGCACCAACCACAACGCACGCCCACCAAGCTTTGCAGCCCACAGCCCGATTGCCAGCATCACCAGCAAATGATCAATACCCATTAAAGGATGCAACAACCCGTCGACTAAACCATGAACGGTGCCCAAGCCGGTATGTGCATACACGGGCAGCGATGCCAGTGACAATAAACCGGTGACTGCAACCAGTAATTTTATTTTCATAAAAATTCCTCATTATTTTTTACACAATTCCAAGTCAAAACTTGGCGGGACGGTGAAATTTACCACAAAAACGACGAGGCACGTGCTTCGCCTCTTTTAAAAACCATGACTCGATATTCAAGTTTTTATTCATTGATTTTAAAAAATGATGCAAGTGAGTCTATCAAATCATAGCTGAAACCCGACATCCAACCTAATGACGAACTATAATCGCGACGTGGGCGTCGCTCCCACCGTGGGAGCGACGCCCACGTCGCGACTAACGAAAACGAGTATTACGATTTGTACTTTACCATCAAACCGTCAAATACCGCTTAACCATGTCCTCGGCCAGTTGATCCATCTCACCAACGGCGACATTGCGACCCCGATCCATAATACAAAAACGATCGGCGACCTTGCGGGCAAAGGGCAGTTTTTGTTCTACCAATAACACGGTTACGCCTAACTGCTGATGGATTTTGTTAATCGCTTCATGCACCTCGCCCAAATCATGGGGATTGGTTTTTGGCAGGGTTATGGGGGTTCCGCGTGAACGGTTGAGACGAATAATCACGTCACCGATTTCACTGACGATATTCGGCTGAATGCCTTCAGTCGGTTCGTCCAAAATCAATAAGCGCGGATTTAATACCAGTGCCCGACCGATAGCCAATTGCTGTTGCTGACCGCCGGACAAATCGCCGCCCCGCCGGTTAAGCATTTGCTTTAATACCGGAAAAATATCAAATATTTGATCGGGTATCTTTTTGATGCCATGCTTCCGCGCCGCCCGTAATCCTGTTTTAAGATTTTCTTCCACCGTCAGCAACGGAAAAATTTCCCGCCCCTGCGGTACATAACCTATGCCCAGTTCAGCACGATTTTCAGCTTTTGCATTGACCAGCGACTGACCGTCCATCTCCAGCGTGCCGCCTCTTACCGGAACCAATCCCATAATGGCTTTTAACAGGGTGGTTTTACCAACGCCGTTACGTCCCATTAGACAGACGCAGGCACCTTTCGGAACATCCAACTGTAAATCCCATAAGGTATGGCTTTCTCCGTAATATTGCTGTAATCCGTTAATTTTAAGCATCATCCCCCCAAATAAACTTGAATAACCCGTGGGTCGTTTTGCACCTCATCCATCGTGCCTTCTGTAAGCACCGAACCTTCATGCAACACGGTAACCTTGCCGGCAATGGAGCGCACAAATTCCATGTCATGCTCAACCACCACGATCGAATGCTGACCTTGCAACGACAACAGCAACTCTGCCGTTCGTTCAATTTCCTGATGAGTCATCCCTGCTATCGGCTCATCAACCAGCATGACTTTAGGCTCTTGCATCAACAACATACCGATTTCCAGCCATTGTTTTTGGCCGTGCGACAAAATACCGGCGCGTAACTGATGATGGGTTCCCAAGCCTATCGTTTCGATAATCTGGTTGATTCGATCACGTTGCTCCCCGTTTAAACGGTTAAACAACGTAGGCCAGGTACGTTTATCGGCTTTTAAGGCCAGCTCCAGATTTTCAAAAACCGTTAAGGCATCGAAGACGCTGGGTTTTTGAAATTTACGGCAAATACCCGCTTGGGCAATGGCCGGTTCATCCATTTTCAATAAATCAATGGTTTGACCAAAGAAAACCGAGCCGGTATCGGGGCGTGTTTTACCGGTTATCACATCCATCAACGTGGTTTTACCGGCACCGTTAGGGCCAATCAAACAACGCAACTCACCGGCATCAATATAAAGTGACAGATTATTGAGCGCCTTAAAGCCGTCAAAACTGACGCTAACATCTTCAAGATATAATATCGGCCCGTGACGCGTGTCGAGCTGACCTTCTATAGCCAGGATTCCCGAGCCGCTTTTTTCATCTTCACCGACGCTGTTTTCAGCAAACGAAGTCATGAGTGTTGCTCCTGTAAACGACGTTTCAACAAGCCCACGATGCCGTCCGGTAACAGCACCGTGACAATGACAAACACGGCTCCCAGCGAAAACAACCAAATTTCCGGCATTAATCCGGTCAAGACTGTTTTGCTGTAATTGACCAGCACCGCACCGATAATGGCGCCATACAAAGTGCCGCGTCCGCCCATGGCAACCCAGATAACGATTTCAAGGGAATTGAGGGGCGAAAACTCACTGGGATTAATAATGCCAACCTGCGGCACATACAAGGCACCGGCGACACCGGCCAGCATCGCGGCAAAAACAAATATCCACAGCTTAAACATCTCAACCCGGTAACCCAGAAAACGCACCCGCGATTCCTGATCACGAATGGCCGTCACGACTCGTCCCAGTTTGGTGTTCACCAGCCAGCGACACACCAGAAAGGCAGTCATCAAGGTAATGCCGGACATCATCAACAACACGGCACGCACGGCTTCGGACTGGATATTAAAACCCAGTAACTCTTTAAAATCGGTTAAGCCGTTATTGCCGCCAAAGCCCATTTCATTTCTAAAAAAAGCCAATAACAGCGCATAAGTCAAAGCTTGGGTGATGATTGATAAATATACGCCCGTCACTCTTGAACGAAACGCCAGCCAGCCAAAGACAAAAGCCAAGGCACCGGGAACCAAAACCACCATCAACAGGGCAAACCAGAAGTGATCAAAGCCCAGCCAATACCACGGCAGTTCTTTCCAGTTTAAAAACACCATAAAATCCGGCAACAAGGGATCACCGTAAACGCCGCGCGTACCAATTTGGCGCATCAAATACATGCCCATGGCATAACCGCCCAGTGCGAAAAAAGCCCCATGCCCCAGCGCCAGAATACCGCAATAACCCCACACCAAATCCAGCGACAAACCCAACAAGGCAAACGTCAGATACTTGCCCAGCAACGATACGGTATAGGCTGAAAAGTGCATGGGCGAATCTGCCGGTAACGCCAGATTGCAAAACGGAATAATGAATGTTACCGCCGCCAGTGCGACCAACACCATCGTAGCGGTTTTGTCCTGGCCTAATCCTGTTAATTTCATATCAAATCCACTTTAAAGTTATAAAATTTCTAAATCCATCTACGAATCCGCTGCCCTGCCCTTTTGCGGAAATAAGCCGCGAGGACGTTTCTGGATAAATAAAATGATAAAAACCAACACTAAAATTTTCGCCAGTACTGCGCCAGCAAACGGCTCCAGAAACTTGTTGGCAATACCCAGCACGAAACCGGCCACCAGCGTGCCCCACAAATTACCCACGCCGCCAAACACGACCACCATAAATGAATCGACAATATAAGCTTGGCCCAGATTGGGCCCGACATTGGTAATCTGGCTTAATGCAACGCCGGCCACTCCGGCAATGCCCGAGCCCAACCCAAAGGTCAGCGCATCGACTTTGGCAGTGGGAATACCCATGGCTCTGGCCATATTGCGATTTTGCGCAACCGCCCGCACTTCCAGTCCCAAACGGGTGCGTTTGAGGATTTGCAGCAACAACACAAACACCATTAGGCAGAACACCAAAATATAAAATCGATTCCAGGTCAACGATAAAAAATCATTAATCTGCCACGAACCGCTCATCCACTCAGGCGTGGCCACACTTCGGTTTAACGGGGAAAAAATAGAACGTACACTTTGCTGAAGTATCAGACTGACCCCAAAAGTGGCCAGCAAGGTTTCCAACGGCCTGCCATAAAGAAAGCGAATAATGCCCCGCTCAATCGCGATGCCCACCAGTGCGGAAATCATAAACGCGGCCGGAATCGATAACAGCACCGATATTCCCAAATGATTGGGCATCAACTGTTGCATGACATAGGTGGTATAAGCGCCCAGCATCATCAGTTCGCCATGCGCCATATTGATAACGCCCATAACACCAAAGGTAATCGCCAAACCTATGGCCGCCAAGACCAACACGGCACCCAAACTCAAGCCAAAAAATACGGTTTCTATCGTGCTGTACATCTGCAAGCGGCTATTAATTTTAATCAATGCCGCTTTAGCAATATTTCTTACCTCGACATCCGTTTCCAGATAATTGCCACCCTCGTCTTTTTCAACAATCACATTTAAACGGTTAACCACATCGAGATTGTTTTGCTCTTTTAGCGCTTCAATCGCCTTAATTCTCACCGCCTTATCGCTGCTGTTCATTTCCTTTAACAGAAACACGACATTAATGGCTTTAAGTACGGTTGCATCTTTTTCGACACCCGCCCTGGCTTGCAATAACGCCAGCACCGCGTCATCATCTTCATTGCCCATGGCCTTGACGGCGGCCAAGCGGATCAGCGGGTCATCGGCACTCAACTCCAGTTCACCGATGATTTTTCTGAGCGAAACCCTGAGTTTGTTCGTTAAATTAATTTTATTGACGTCTGCGCGTTCAACGGTGCCTAAAGGGGTGCCGCTGACTGCGTCGCTAATATCATAGCCCTGATTATTATCGATGCCGACAACCAACTTGGCATCGGACTTGAGCGTAAACAACTTGCCATCAAGCAAGGCCTGCAAGATGCCCAAACTTGACTGGCCAATACCGGCAAGCTGTGTTATTGCCTGTTCGCGTTCCGACATTGAGCCCTGCTTAAGATTGTTTAAGGCATCCAGCAGGGGTTGTTGCGTTGATACTTCCTGATCGCCATAGCTGGCTAGCGAAAACAGCAGCATAAAAAAAGCCGCCAGCCGACAGTATCCCTTGATTGAATTCGCTTTCATGTCATCTCCAGAGTGGCAGGTTGGTTAAACCCAACCCGCCTTTTCTTAGTGTTTCGGGTAGTTTATAGGGCGCTATAAACGCTAGTCATAACGTCTTATAAACCCTGCCTAACTGCGTTGTTAATAAGTTTGACCTGAACATTTTTTGGTCTTGGTGTTGTAATTACCGCAACTAACAGGCGGTGTCCAATCAGCAATAATGGGTTTACTTTCCGGCAAGAAATCTGACCAGGCATCGCCATCGACCAGTTTGTTGGTTTGCCAAACTGTCATTAACTGACCGTCATCCTGAATTTCGCCGATTAATACCGGTTTGCTGATGTGATGGTTAACCAACATTTTGGAAGTGCCACCGGTCAGGTTTGGAAATTCCACGCCGATAATCGCTTTTTGCACGGCAGCAGGATCAGTAGTCCCGGCTTTTTCAACGGCTTTAACCCACATATTGAAGCCGATGTAATGCGCTTCCATAGGGTCGTTGGTTACCCGTTTTGGATTTTTGGTATATTCTTGCCATTGTTTAATAAATGCGGCATTTTTAGTGCTGTCAATGCTCATGAAATAATTCCAGGCAGCCAAATGACCGACCAAGGGCTTGGTATCCATGCCTGACAACTCTTCTTCACCAACAGAAAAAGCAATAACAGGGATTTTTTCAGCAGAAATACCCTGATTACCCAGCTCTTTGTAGAACGGAATGTTGGCATCGCCATTAATGGTTGAAACAACGGCTGTTTTTTTACCGGTTGAGCCGAACTTTTTGACGTCAGCTACGATACTTTGCCAATCCGAATGTCCGAACGGCGTGTAGTTAATCATGATGTCTTTTTTGGCTACACCTTTAGATTTAAGATACGCTTCCAAAATTTTGTTGGTGGTACGTGGATATACGTAATCGGTTCCCGCCAATACCCAACGTTTTACTTTTAAATCATTCATCAAATAATCAACTGCGGGAATCGCTTGTTGATTAGGCGCTGCGCCCGTATAAAAGACGTTTTTGGAGGACTCTTCGCCTTCATACTGAACCGGATAAAACAGCAAACCGTTCAATTCTTCGATAACCGGTAACACTGATTTACGCGACACCGAAGTCCAGCAACCAAAAATGGCGGCAACTTTGTCTTTGGTCAGCAGTTCACGCGCTTTTTCTGCAAAAAGCGGCCAGTTGGAAGCCGGATCAACCACTACGGCTTCCAGTTTTTTACCCAGCAAACCGCCTTTTTTGTTTTGCTCGTCAATTAACATCAGCATGGTATCTTTCAGTGTGGTTTCACTGATCGCCATGGTGCCGGACAAGGAATGCAACACGCCCACTTTGATAGTGTCTTCGGCTTTAACCGTAGCGGTCGCGAAGGTCAATAGTGCCAACGTGCCGGCAATGCCGAGTTGTCGTAGTTTTGGAGATAATCTGTTCATAGTCGTTATCCTGAATTGTTAAGGAAGTTTAGATTTGCCACTGAAAGCCGAGCATAAGGGTATTAACGTTATCGCCTTTTACGTCCGATTTGTAATTGGTAATTCCTTTAGTGGCCATATCGCCATAGATATAATTCAAAGATACAACGGCATTATGGCCATCGATAACATAATTAATACCCGTTTGATAAGAATTACGGTTGGTACTTCCATTCGGGTTGATATTCACATAACGAAGATAAGGTTGAATTAAACCAATACCCACTTTTTGTGGGAACAGGTACATACCACTTACGTCATAAGAGTTACCTTCAAACATCGAGAAACTATTGGGGTAACCTGCATCACGCGTAGCTTGACTATATCCACCGGAAATATCGTAGTTTTTGTATTCGCCATTTAACGTAACCACGCCATTATTGGGTAGCACTTTTTCCATCAATACATCGACTCCGGTACCGCGAAAGTTACCTGGGTCAGCGGCAATTGCAATATTGTTTACACTCGTTGCACCTTGACCTGCACCGTCTTGCTGGTACTGATTGTTGGCCGCAACGGTTAAGATATCACCCCCTTTACCATAGTAAGTACCCGAGGTGTAATAACCGGGATTTTTCTCGACTTCCCAAAAATTATAGGATACCCGTTGGGCGTACAGAATATTGTCGTTAACGTTGGCACCGCCTCTTAAGCCACGAAAAAAGCCGACCGCATATTGAAAACGCTCATTAAATACCGAACCCCAAAAAGTGGCACCGTCATCACGACCAAAAGACCCCGCCGAAGTGCCGTCATTTTTAATCGTTAAATTGTAATCAGCCGGCTCAAACGGCGTACCGGAACTATAAACCTGGTAGATAGGACTGTAAAAAGGGCCGTTCATCTCCCGGCGTTCAGCCGGAACCAGCATTCTACCCACCCATAAATTAACCATGGAGTTATATTCGATCTTTCCTATCGCATCCAGTACCCGAAGCTCTCCACCATTACTACATGTTTGACAGTCCGTGTTAAACTCCACCTTTAAATACTTGTGAATTTGTCCGTTAACATACAAACGGGTATTATCCAGACTGAAATCGTTACTCCACTTATTACCATTGTTACCAGCCGCGCCCTCGACAGTTTGAAAGCTGCTCCGTAAGCCTAAGCCAAGACTAATCCATTTGGTATCATCAATTTTGAAAGTTGCTCCTGCATAAGAAGAGGACGCATGACCAGCAGCCAGCGCAGTTACTACCGCAGTGCAGAGCAGACGTGTATTTAGACCACCTACCGCATGTTTAATATAACTTTTCATCTAAAATCCCCTTGTTCATAAGCTCAAATGTGAATGCAAGCGCCCGGAGAGCGATGCCGCCAAAACTGGCGACGTTAATTATTCAATTTCCAGGCAAGTGGCACAA
This sequence comes from Methylococcaceae bacterium, assembly GCA_037130115.1. Taxonomy (GTDB): domain Bacteria; phylum Pseudomonadota; class Gammaproteobacteria; order Methylococcales; family Methylomonadaceae; genus Methylobacter_C. The sequence continues at coordinate 360 of JBAXTQ010000076.1, read as the reverse complement.
TCCGTCAGATGACTATCAGTTATTTGACGTATAGCAATAACAGGGGATTTTATTAACCGGCATTGCCTTGAACAGAGTGAATCCAAATCATTAATAGAGCCAAACCTGAGCGGACATTTTTAAACCAAAATCAAGCAAGGCAACGACTTAATTGGCCCAAGAGCGTTATCTAATAAAAGGGGTTGGGGGAGGAAAAAAGACTGCACCTTAGCGCTATCCGGTTGGCGCTTGGAATAGAACACAGATGACACGAATTTGACAGATGATCACGGATAATAGAAATTTTTAATTCTTGATTCTGGCAAGATATAGAGCCATGTAGAAGTAAAGCGACATTCGACCACCCTCACCCCAGCCCTC
>JBAXTQ010000075.1:0-15161 GCA_037130115.1 Methylococcaceae bacterium | reverse complement strand
ATGTTTTTACGCTGGGGCGAACGCAAAGGCTTTAAAACCGAACTGATTGAAGAATCACAAGGCGATGTCGCCGGTATTAAAAGCGCCACCATCCGCTTTGAAGGTGAATATGCTTTTGGCTGGTTGCGCACTGAAACCGGCGTTCATCGCCTGGTCAGAAAATCACCGTTCGATTCCGGCAATCGTCGCCACACCTCGTTTGCTTCCGTATTCGTATCACCGGAAATTGATGACGATATTGACATAGATATTAACCCCGCCGATATTCGGGTGGATGTTTATCGTGCCAGCGGCGCGGGTGGTCAGCATATTAACAAAACCGAATCCGCCGTGCGGATGACCCATAACCCGACCGGTATTGTCGTGCAATGCCAAAGCGATCGCTCGCAGCATAAAAACCGCGCCACCGCGATGAAGCAATTGAAAGCCAAATTGTATGAACTGGAAATGCGTAAACGCAGCGAATCCGCCCAAGCCTTGGAAGACACCAAATCCGATATAGGCTGGGGCAGTCAAATCCGTTCTTATGTACTGGATCAATCGCGCATTAAAGATTTACGCACCGGCGTGGAAACCGGCAATACCCAAGCCGTTTTGGATGGCGACCTGGATCAGTTTATTGAGGCCAGTTTGAAGAGTGGTTTGTAGTATTTTTAAATTAATTATAATCAAAACCTCAGCTATTAACTAGAAACATAATTGCTAGATAAACGATAATAAGTGAATAAATATGTCCAATAATGAATCAATTGAAGTCACAGATAAAGTAAAGAAAAATGAATTGCTGGATCAAGAAATAAATACAACTAGAAATGGCTTATCAACAGATAGATTGGATATGTCTTTTGGTGAAATTATCAGTATGTATGAACGTGATGAAATTATTATCAATCCAGATTTTCAGCGTTTATTTCGATGGGATAATGAACAGCAAACCCGATTTATCGAATCATTATTATTAGGTATTCCTATACCGCCTATTTTTGTTGCAGAAATAAGTCAAGGCGATGACTCAGGTAAATGGGAGTTAGTAGATGGTTTACAAAGAGTTTCAACGGTCTTATCTTTTTTTGGAGAGCTTAAAACGTTACCCGATAAAAATAACTGGACATTATCAGAAGGTGGGCTAATAAAAGCGTTAAACGGTTACTCACTTAATTCACTTCCACTTAGATATCAATTAAATATTAGACGTGCAGCATGCAGAATTGAAATTATAAAATGGAATAGTATGATTGATATGCGATATGAATTATTTAAGCGTATTAATAGTTCTGGCGAACCCATTACAGAGCAAGAACTAAGGAACTGTATTTTTCGTCCACAATCTAATAAATTTAATGATTTTTTAAAAGACTTAGCTGCAACACCAAACTTTAAAGAATTAACGTCACCTACAGACAAACAAATAGAACAACTCTATTTGCAAGAGTTAGTGTTACGGTTTTTTGCTTTATATGAAATTGCAAAAAGTGATAGCCCTGCAAAGCAAAAAATAAATGAAGTTATTTCTTCTTATATGACATCCTATATGCAAGAGGCTATTAAAGACAATGCATTTGATTATGAGGGGAGTAAGCGGTTATTTGTTGAACTCATAGAATTATTATCGCCAATTGGAAAGAACTTATTCAAAGGAACAAATAATACAGGTCCATTTTCTACCAGCATTTACGATATTGTTATGGTGGGTATTGCATTAAGCTTAAATCACTATAAAGAAATGAATTCTGCTGATCTTGCCAAGTTTATAGAAGATACTAAAAATGACACTGAATTCACACAGTTAAGAGGTGCAGGGATAGCGACAAACAGCAAAGGAAGAGTAGCTAAACGTATTGAATTAACCAGGAAATTTTTTAAGCCAACAATCTAATGAGCTTTCTTAAAGAGAAAATAAGCCGTGAAATAAAATGGCGAACTGATGAAATAGCAACACTTAAATTTTTACCGTTTCATTCTCATCTTTCTGATGAGCAAAAGCAGATATTAAAAAAACACACCATTCCTGCCTTATATTCTTTATGGGAGGGTTTTGTTAAAGATGCATTTACTCATTATATTAAAGAGATTAATAGCTTAAATATTACGTTTGATAAAATTGCTCCAGAACTTTTAGCGCATAGTATCGATACTCATTACCTTAGAAATAACAACTATTTAAACGAAATACCTAAAGATTTTCAAAAAAGTATTAAACGGATAACCAATTTTGTTAACGACTTTAAAGAAAATGTAAGTAGAAATATAGTTGTAATTCCAGCAACATTGCCTACAGAATCAAACATTAACTATGATGTTATAACAAAACTTTTGATCCGGTTTAATTTAGATATTTTGCCAAAAGAGCCTTTTGAAAAAAACTTGAACAAACTGTTAATGTATAGAAATAGTTTCGCTCACGGGGATTTTAGCATTCCGATAAAAACACAAACCATAGATGAGTTTAGCCAATTAGTGATTGATTTAATGAGTGAAGTGTTGCTTAAAATAGACGATGGCTATACAAATCAGACTTACTTGGCAAAATAATTAATAACTAAAATTTTTTATCAACATGAATAGCATACCTATAACCAGAATTGTCAATATTGATAGGCAAGAAAAATATGATGTTTATATTGGCAGAGGTTCAGCTTGGGGAAACCCCTATGCGATAGGCATTGATGGAGATAGGGACGAAGTCATCAGAAAATATCAATATGACTTTGATCGAGGTTATCTCAAAAGCAGTAAAGAGCAGTTATTGAAATTACGCGGTAAAACTTTAGGTTGCCATTGCAAACCGGCTGCCTGTCACGGTGATGTTTTAGCCGACTACTTAAATTCACTTGATGATGGTAAGTAAGCTAAATACCCAAGCATAATTTTTCGGCATAACAACGTAGTCGGTACTTTGTATTCTAATAACTATTTATCATCTAATGCGACCCGCATTATTTTTTTAATTTAATATTTTAAATCCCATGTCAGAAATACAACAAGACGAACAAGAACAAATCAAACAGCGCCGCAGCAAATTAAATGAGTTGCGCGAAAGTGGCGGCATTCCTTTTCCTACTGATTTTCGCCGCAATGTAGTAGCCGGTGAGCTTTTAGCCGAATACGGCGAAAAGACCAAAGAACAACTGGAAGCAGAACCCGTCCGGGTAAAACTGGCAGGCAGGATTATGACACGTCGGGTAATGGGCAAAGCCAGTTTTGCGCATATTCAGGATATGTCGGGCAAAATTCAGCTGTATGTCACTAGAGACACGCTGCCTGAAGGTTTTTATAACGAACAGTTTAAAAAGTGGGATATTGGCGACATCATCGGCGCGGAAGGCGTGTTGTTTGTCACTCAAACCGGTGAGCTGAGTGTTAAGGTTGACGATATTCGCTTGCTAACCAAAGCCTTGCGTCCGTTGCCTGAAAAGTTTCATGGCATTGCCGATCAAGAAATCAAATATAGACAGCGTTATCTGGATTTGATTATGAGCGAGCAATCACGCAATACGTTTTTAATACGCTCAAAGGTTGTTGCCTATATTCGTCAGTTTCTGATTGAACGCCAATTTTTGGAAGTTGAAACCCCCATGATGCAAGTGATTCCAGGGGGAGCAACGGCGAGGCCTTTTACGACCTTTCATAATGCGCTGGACATGGACATGTTTTTGCGTATTGCCCCTGAGTTATATTTGAAACGCCTGGTTGTCGGTGGTTTTGAACGAGTATTTGAAATTAACCGTAACTTTAGAAACGAAGGTTTATCCACGCGTCATAACCCTGAATTTACCATGTTGGAGTTTTATCAGGCTTATGCCGAGTATCACGACTTGATGGATTTAACCGAAGAGATGTTGCGCGGCATTGCCATAGAAGTTCTTGGCCAAACAGAAGTTACCTATCAGGGCGAGCAATACGATTTTGGCAAGCCGTTTGACCGGATGACCGTGGTTGAGTCAATCCTGCATTTCAACCCAAATCTGACTGCCAGTGATCTTGAAACCCGCGAAGCCGCTGTTAAAGTCGCTGAAAACCTGCATATTCCTGTTAAGGAAGGTTACGGTTTAGGTAAAGTACAAATCGAGATTTTTGAGAAAACGGTAGAAAGTCGCTTGATGAATCCTACCTTTATTACCGCTTATCCGGTTGAAGTATCACCGCTGGCACGGCGTAATGACGACAACCCGCATGTGACCGATCGTTTTGAGTTTTTTGTTGGCGGCCGGGAAATTGCCAACGGTTTTACCGAGCTGAATGATGCCGAAGACCAAGCCGCTCGCTTTCAAAAACAAGTGGAAGAAAAAGAAGCCGGTGATGATGAGGCCATGCACTTTGACGCGGATTATATTGTCGCTTTGGAACACGGTATGCCGCCCACCGCTGGCGAAGGCATTGGTATCGATCGTTTGGTGATGTTGTTTACCGACGCGCCGTCAATTCGTGATGTGTTGCTGTTCCCGCACATGCGACCTAAAGGCTAACAATTTCATATTAAAGCAGGATGGGTAGAGGCGATAGCCGAAACCCATCGAAATCAACTGCCGATGGGTTTCGCGTTGCTCTACCCATCCTGCTTACTAAAAGCCAAGGAAAAACAGAGTCCACGAAAAGCACGAAAGACACGAAAAAAGAAGTCTATAGACTTTCAGAAATTAAATTTCCAGTTCACGTCGCTGTAAGTTCATACAGATAACATCCCTTGAAGGGATGGTATCTGAAGACAGAGAAATTATTTATCTGGAAATGTATAAAGATTTATTATTGTGAAATCTTTCGTGCTTTTCGTGTCTTTCGTGGACAATTTTTTAAATCAACAAGCAAATCATTATCAAAACAAATCTTTGCGTTTTCGAAGCTCTGTAAAGACCGACACCGGCGATTGATTCTCCAACCCCAGTTTTTTTTGCAGACTGCTACTATCTTCCCTAAAAAATGGATTGGTTGCCCTTTCCTCGCCGATAGTCGAAGGCACCGTAGATTTATTGTTCAACCTCAATTGCGCCACTTCACGCATTTTTTGTTGTGTGTACTTATTATCCGGCTCAACACTTAAAGCAAATCGACCGTTCGCTTGGGTATATTCATGCGTGCAATAAATTCGGGTTGACGGCGGCAAGGCTTTCAGCTTTTGCAATGATGTCCATAGTTGTTCTGCCGTACCTTCAAACAACCTGCCGCACCCCATCACAAACAAAGTATCTCCGCAAAACAGCGCGTCATCTTTGGCAAAGTAATAAACAACATGCCCACTGGTATGACCTGGCGTTGCAATAACCCTGGCCTGATTCTGTCCCAGCGAGATAATGTCACCTTCAACAACACCGCTATCAATACCGGGGATTCGCTCCCAATCTGCTTGTGCAGCAATAATTTGGCAACCGGTTTTTTGCTTTAATTCCAGATTACCGCCCACATGATCCCAGTGATGATGGGTATTTAGAAGGTACGTCAATTGCCAGCCATTTGCCGCCAGGACATCCAAAACCGGCTGTGCAAGGGCAGGATCTACGACAGCAGTTTCTCCCGATATTGAATCGTGAAGGACGTAGATATAATTATCGGTTAAAACGGGAATTTGTATAATAGTCAGCATATCAATCTCATTAAATTAAGCCGTTCGCTGAGCGGAGTCGAAGCGATTTTGCCGGCTTCGGCTCCGCTCAGCCAACGAAGCTCCGCTCAGCCAACAGTTTATCTTCCCAAGTGGCGCTTAACTTAACGACATTAGTCAGCATGTTTATGGCTCCAACGTGGACATGACGGTGGCTTCAAAATCGTCACAGAGTTTTTCAACCAAGTCTTCCGTTTCTTTAAAGAAATATTCACCGACCGCTTTTCGATTAAACGCTTTGTAGCTGCGATATAATTTTGCAAAATCGGCATAAATTTCCTCCTCAGAGGAGCGTGACTTAATCTTTACGATCAGCCGTTCGCCGTCTTTATCGGTACGAACATACTGGAAGAAACCCAAAATCTTGGCTTCAAAATCCTGAATCAGCGACCCTGTTTTGGCTTCCTGCTCATTACGCGCGGTGATGATGGCCAGCACATCAAATTTCCCACCCGGGCCAGGCGGTTTGCCTTCTGCGACTTTGTAAGATTTCTTGTTTTTGGCGGTTGGATAATCGGCAATCACTTCCACTATGCCGATTTGGTTATCAAAATACACATCAATCGGGTCTTTGACACCCTCACTGCGGTGCATCATGTTATAGAGCGTATTAAATTTTCGCCAGAAGAATAAAAACCCCGGCTCACTGTATTTGGTATCCAGTTCAAGCACATATTGGATGCAGTTAAGAATCGTAAAATACTGGGTGGCTTTGGCTTTGATATCCGCCGCAGGTTGCGGGTTAGCGTCGATGTAATCTTTTAAACTGCTTTCAAAGTCCAAAAAAATTTCAGGATTTTCGCGCTTAAGCGGTTCTTTATAAATTGCCATAAACACCTTGTAAAACGTGTCAAAGGTCTCTGACTTTTTCAGATCAACCAGCAGAATATCCAATACTTTTTTATCGCTAAACGGGTCAAAGTCACTCACCACCACATCAGAAAAATGCTCAAAGGCATCTTTAATGTTTTGCACATTGATGTTGTTATAAGAAAAATCCACAATCTTGCAATCATTCTTATACTTGGCCGTGCGATCAACTCGCGAAATGGTCTGAATGGCACTGATGCCCCTAATTTCTTTATCCAAAAACAAGGTATGCAATCTTTTATCGTTAAAGCCGGTTTGCAGTTTTGCCACCACAATCATTAAACCATTTTTACAGAGCGCAAAGCTTTCCAAGACTTTTTCTTCCGTCAAACCCGCATTCAAACCTGAAACACTTTGCTCGTCCTGTTTAGTTGAATACACGATATGAATCGGTGCTTCGGCATAGCGGGCAAATTTGGTTTCCTGCACCAAGGCATTAAAGTGCAAGGTAACCGCTTCTTTATAGGCAATCGCCGCTTTAATGGAATAGACCGCCAGCATGGCTTTACCGGTGCCACGAATTTGGCGATACACGTCTTTCACCAACAAGTCCGCGACATACTTGGCGATGGCATTAATACGCTCTCGGTGTTCATAGATTTGTTTTTTTTTGCGCGTCTTTGTAGTCTTTTTCAGTAAAGCCTTCCAGCAAGTTAGCGGGCAAGCCAAACAGCATTTTGGACGCCACCGGCACAATGTTTTTTAGCGGATTAAGAATATAGCCATCTTCAATCGCTTCTTTCATGGTGTAATTATCAAAAGGTCGCCAGAGTTTTTCGCTTTCGGCATAGCCACTAAACTCACCAAACCGTGCCAGTGAATGATCATCCGGGGTAGCGGTAAAACCGATAATCAGATTCTTTTTGGTTCGGGTGTTGGCGTACTCTGTATTATCAAACGGGCTTTGCAGTTCATCAAAAATACTGACCATTTCTTCATGTTGGTCGCCACTGTTGGAGCGATGAATTTCGTCAATTAAAAAAACAATACGCAACTTGGCCAATTTATGTAAAACCTCGCCATCCAGCATCTCACGCACCGCGCCGAATTTTTGCAGGTTGACAATCACCAAGCGGGTATCCGATGCCAGTGCCGCTTGAAACGTTTTTTTATTGGTGGCTTCCAGATACAGGCGATTATCGATATTCATGTTCAGCATCAACGAATCAATCTGGCTGCGCAGTTGCAATCTGTCCACCACAATCATAATTTTGTCGTAAACGTATTCGCCATTGCGCCGTAAATCTTTAAGTTGCAACGCCGACCAGCCAATAATATTGGACTTGCCAAACCCCGCCGCATATTGCATTAGCAAGGAATACACGTTTTTGTTATTGGAGTAGGCTTTGCGTTTTTCCAACAGCTCTTTTTTCTTGGCGTCGCTGACTCCGACCAATTGTTTTTCCAACAGCTTTTCAAAATAATCCGGCTCTTGTTCGTGCGCCAAAAACTCGTCAATCTTGGCCATAATTTTATCCGTACCAAACTTCTGTTTGGGACGCGGTGAAATTAACACTCCGACCTCGTTTTTAACTTCTTTAACGCCTTGATTAACGTAAACATCACGCTCGATAAAGTTGTAATACAAAATCTCTTTTTCGATAAAATACCGGCCATACAGCGTCGTAAACAACTCTTTCAATTTGTCTTTTTTATCGGCTTCCGGTTTTAATAGCGGATAGGGCTTAAACACCTCAACGACTTTTTTCTCAATCGCTTCGCGGTCAAATTTTCCGGCTCGACAGGTGGCCAGCATCTCGTCAAAATAATCGGCAAGGGTACGAATGACAAAGGTTTCACCAATATCCGTTGTGGTGATATGAATCGCTTTTTCAAATATCTTAAGAAAATCCTTACGACAACTTTGTTTTTCGTTATCACTCAGCAAGGCATTGTTATCAATATACTGGTGATACATTTTTACCGCCTCAAAGTAATCTTTAATCACTTTGCCACGACCATTCTTGGCAGCATTTTGGTTGGTATAGTTATTCTTTAATTCGCTATAACCCAAATAAATGCCGTTCACAAACAAGACAATATCCGGACGAAAAGAAAATATCGACTGGCCTTGGTAGCTGTATTTATAGGGTAGTTCCTGCACCACCGAAAAAATGTTCTCATCAAACAGGGTATTGTCGTGAATGACGCTGTCGCTGGTATAAAACAGATGCAGCTTAACGCCCTCCAAGGTGATGGATTTATTGGCATTAATAAACAAAGCCATATTTCGGCTACTGGCAATACGTTCCTGAATAAGCTCAATTAAATCTTTCAGCAAGCACTTTTTGTCGCCCTGATATTTTTTTAACAGGGTTTCGTAAGGTTTTTTGTTCTGCTTGGTTCCCGAAATAAACGCCTGCAAGTCTTCTTCAATAATCAGTGCTTGCGTTATCGTATTGGCTTTTACTTCCTTGTAACCCAAGCCATCACGAAAAAACGGGATCAAGAATTTGTCTTGCAGGTGGAGTTCATTCATGCGACTTGTTAACCTCTGACTTGACGGTAATATAACGTTGCTTGGGGTAAGATAGTTGAAGATAGTTTTCCCCAAATGTTGCATTATTTCTTTAACCCAATGCGGAATTGTACAAAATTGCAATAACTTGTCAACTTGGTCACTAGCTTGGTCACTAGCTTGGTCACTAGCTTGGTCGGTAACTTGTCCGGTAGCTTGATCAAAGCCCTCGGCAAAGGGTATCACCAGCCTAATAAAATTGCGGTAAAACGATAAATAGACCGTGGATAATGCGCCAAAATACGCGGTACGCCAGAGCCTAACTGCTCAATCCTATCCAACATCAGTGGTGTAGGCCGGAATAAGACCACCCAAGCGTAGCGCGTGGTGGCGTTTCCGGCATATTCGTAGAGCGTGCCGGAAACGCTTATTCTCGCTTGCGCTCGAAAAGCCTTATTCCGGCCTACAACTGGATGGTTTATCGGGGGTTATTGTAAGTCCCGGTTTCTTAATAACATCGCTTGCTGGCTAATTTCTTCAATCGTTAAATTTTCATCTAATCCTTGTCGCCATTTCGTATAATCAAATGGTTCGCGTTGAATTAAGGAGATAAACCTTTCAGCTTCAACGTCGCCCAGATATTCGCTAAGTAGATGAATGCCTTTTAGCTTAATTTCTGTATCGCTTATCACGGCATTATCTGTCTTATAACATGGGTAAATCGTTCACTACGATATTCTTCGGGTATTTCTTGAGTAACGGTGCCATCTGGCAGTTGAAAAAACAGCGTACCATTTTTGCTATATACATTAGCAATACCTTTTTGCAGGCTGTCTTTCTGCGCTTTTTTTACTGCTTCCGTAGCGATTTTTAAAATCTTTTTGTCTAGCTCACTCATGGTCAACCCCTTCAAAAAACAATTCCAATAATTCATTATCATAAATTTCATCGTTATCAGCTACGCGTTCAAACGTGTCATCACCGTTAAAAAACAGCAGCCATTTATCGACACTATCTTTATAAACCGTCCAAAACAGTTTTCTACTACGGTGGTAACGTCTAATAATGTCTTCAACGGGTACATTATGCCCACCTTGAAGCACTCTGTTTTCTACTCTGAAAATATTTTCTTTTTCTGTTTCCAGGAATAGATAAATCAAGACAATAGAAAATTCTTTTTCTTTGGCTTTTCTAATGACTTCGATAAGATATTTTCCGGACAGCGTGGTTTCTATAATGAAAGAATCACTTTCCTGTAAAGAGTTTTCAAGTTCTCGAAAAAAGGCTTTTCCAGCTTTAACTTTGTATTTTTGAATATCATTTGGATCGTATTGCTTTGCTATTTCATCCGCATTGATAAATTTGAGGTTTTCAACTTTGGCAAACACGCTGGCAAAAGTGGTTTTACCGCTACCATTTGCACCCGCCACGATATATAAGGTTTTCATAATGCCTGTGCCGTCTCGGATAATACGCAGATTTTCCCCGTGACCACATCGTTAATCAGGGCTTTGCGCAGTTCTTTGAGTTTATCAATTTGGGTATTGATGGTGGCGACAATGCTGGCGATGTGGGTAGTTTTTTCATCGAGGTAGGTGGCGATGGCTTGTTGTTCGGAATAATCTGGCGTAGCAAATAAAATTTTACTTAAAACATTTTGCGCCATACTCGGAACGGCAGAACCATATTGATAAAGACCAAATTTTATTGTTACGCATTGATAATAAAAAAACTTTGGATCAACATTATTTTTAATATCTGTATAAAACATTGTATCAACAGACCAAAATGGTTCTGTGACAAATAGAGGCTTATCTACCGTACCTTTTCTACCAAGCAGCACTGACGGCTTTTTATGCAGGTATTGGGATGCTCTCCCAAAGATACCACCAGAACCATAGACAGGATAACCACCATCTTCCAACTCAACTGCTTTGGAATCTTTACCACCTTTGATCTCTGCTAAATTCTTTAAATGTTTAATTTCCCAATGCGCTGGCACTTCACCTATCCACTCAATCCCGCTGTCTTTCATAGGCGCGGCTTTATCAAGTCCACGAGTGACAGTTTCGTTGATAAGAGATTGTTTTAGCTTGCCGTATTGTGCCGCCTTTTGGCTGAGCAAATCTAGTTTTCGGTCAATCTGCGCGGTTTTGGTGTCGAGGTAATTGGTGATAGCGAATTGTTCGGTAATTGGCGGTGTTGATACAGGCAAATTTGCGATGAAATTTGAACTGACTCGAGGCATTTTCGCGCCTGCTGTTGAACTGTTAATGACATCAATATACCCATCAGACAGCATTAAATACTGCGCGAAAATTGGCGTGACATTTTGTTTAGGTCGGTAAACAAAAATATCGCCCACGGCATTCCCGTTAAAATCTGCCAAATATACCTTGGCAAGGTACGGTCGTAATTTACCAAACAAAATATCATTTTTTATAAACTCGACACCATCACCTTCAAATTCACTTTCCGTAGTAATAAAACGCCCGGTTTTTCCTTCAATATTTTCAAGACCAACCTTCAGCAATAATAAATTTATGCATCTATCAGAAATAAAACTAAAGACATCCTTGTGTCTATTTAACGCCCAATGCGTAGGCACTTCACCAATCCACTCAACCCCGCTATTCTTGTAAGCCCCGTAGCGCTTCATACTCATATCACTCAAAACACCAACCCCATTTCCAACTCGCCAGCCGCTGCCTGTCGCCTCTCGCGGTTTAACTCATCGACCACGGAATCAGTCGTTGTGACATGCTGTTTGACCAAATCAAGCGCATGTTGCAATCGCTGTTTACGCGTGGCAATGCGTAACTCATGGATATCATCGAACCCACTTAATAACACTTTATCCCCATCGCTAATTACCATTTTCTGGCGTATCTCTGCCGGAATAACTATGCGTCCCCCTTTAGAGACTTGTACCGCTATCGGTGACATAACTTACCTCTGATGTTGGCTCGTTCCCAAGCTCCAGCTTGGGAATGCAGTCTTGGAAGCTCTAGCTTCCAGTCAATTGTGTAAATATTTGAGCACACGAAGCTGGAGCTTGGGTACGAGCATAAACCCAAGACAATTCGGGACACACTGTGCTTTAGTAATTATTCAGTCCCCTCTTTGAAAAAGAGGAGTTAGGGGAGATTTTATTAGATAAATCCCCCTCAATCCCCCTTTTTCAAAGGGGGAGGTGAATAAGTGCGTGCTTTGCCGACTATTTTTTATGTTTTGTTAATCTGGTTCAGCCAAAATCGTGCGGATGGTTTCAATTGTCATCATCAATGTCATCGGTTGCAGCGGTGATACAACAAATCCTCTCGAAATATAGAACTGCTTTGCCGGGTCTGACAGCGCATGTACCAATAGGGCGAACACGCCAGCATTACTTGCGACGTTAACCGCTCGTAGCATCGCATCACGCAGCAAAGCTTGGCCTATGCCTTGGTTGTGATACCGTTTATCGACAGCTAAGCGACCAAGCAGAAGGACTGGCAATGGGTCGGGCATGTTTCGCCGCAAATTCTTGGGTGCGGACTCATGACAGATCGCACCCGCTGACAGGCTATAGTAACCAATAACTGTCGCACTGGAACACACTACAAAGCACCGTGAAGCACCAGACGCATGATTTTTAAGTGCGCGTCGTTTTAGCCAATCGTTTAAAAAGGCTTCACCACAATCAAAAGTAGCCAGGTCATGGTCAGCGGTTATAGTGGAGGGTGGCTTTATTCCCATGGCGCTTTAGTCTTAAGTAATCTGCGGAGCTTGTCAGTGGGTGTCAGCGGGTTATCAAGAAGTGCCTGGAATTTAGCAAATGTACCTTGGTCGACGGTAAAGAAAGTTTGGTCAAGTAAAACGTTTTCAGCTTCACGGCAAGCTGCTTCAAGCATGAAGTCTGACCTGCTGCGTCCCAGGCGATCAGCGGCTTGGTCAATTAGATCGCGTTGTTTGGCTTTTGCGCGGATGTTTATGGAGACGGCTTCTTTTGACTGGGTTAGCTGCATGGGTATACTCCTTTGTGATTTTTTATCATACAACCACGTATAGAACATTGCAACACAAATGTCGGGTGACAGAAAAGAACTTGCCGACTTTTGGATCTTCTACCCGATAACCAGCCGATAAAGTGACCCGCTCAAAAGGCTACACACTGCGTAGCTTTTTCGTTTTCTATAAACTCAACCCAATTTCCAGCGCCTTAAGCTCGTCATCAAGCTCGGCAATCTCACTCAAAATTTCGCCCACTTCCCGCAACTTTTCGGGTTTGTAAAAAATCTTGTTAAAGTTTAACTCCACACCCACAACGTTTTCCAGATACACAAACGGCTTGCTGATGTATTGGGCCATAAAGGCTTCAATAGCCGCTTGGTTGTCGGCTTGGTCTTTATGAAAAGAAATAATCTCGTAATCTTTTTGGGTGTCGGGCGTCAGTTCCACGCTGATTTCAATGCGTTCTGCTTGTGTTTTACTTGCTTTTTTTAGACCGGCTTTGACGACGATTTTGCCACAACCCAAGGCTGTCTTGCTACCGTCTATTTCCTTAAGGAACGTGCATGAAGTAACTTGACCATTTATATTCCCTCACCCCAGCCCTCTCCCAGTGGGAGAGGGCGCCAGATGCCTAAGTTATTTCATGCGCATTCCTAAGCAAGGTTTCCTGTTCCGTATCAAAATAATAATTACCGTGCGGGGTGGAAATCACCAAGGGCTGTTCTTTATAATCCAGACTGGCGATAAAGGGTTTGATGTCTTTTTCAAAGCAGTCGGCGAGTGAGGCATAGTGTTCTTTATCGAAGGCCGTTATCGTAAATTCCGTAATTTTACGCTCGCCATTGCTCAAGCTTATCGGCGTTAGTTTTTCAGTGGCTTTGCCTTTTTCCAACTGCGCGGCAAAGCTGTTGCCGTGTGCATCGACGTTGGTGAGCAGGATGGCTTGTTTGTTGAAGTAGAAAAATTCCTTGGCAAATACGCGGGCGTAATCATTATCCTGAAAGGCGGTCAAGGTGGCGACAATATCAAGCCGGCTGGCTTCATCAATTTCTTTACGCTTGGAGCCTTTGCTTTTTTTAAGCGGTTTAAATTTGTTACTGGCATTAATCAGCATCACCTGGTCTTTTTGGTGGGGCTGTTTGTTTTTATTCAGTATCCATAAATAGGTGTAAATACCGGTGTTAAAAAATTCATCGGTGGGCAGTTGAATGACGGCTTCGACAATATCGCTATCCAGCATCCATTTACGAATATTACTTTCTGCTGAACCGGCATCACCGCTAAACAAGGTTGAGCCGTTGTGTACCACCACGCCCGTGCCGACATTATCCAGCTTGGAAATAAGGTGCTGCATAAACAGTAATTGTCCGTCCGAGATAGATGGCAAAAATTTAAAACGTCCGGTTTTATCGTTAATAATATCTTTGTCGTAGCCTTTCCAACTGACGCCATAGGGTGGATTGGCAATGACCACATCAAATTCTTCGTTATAAAATTTGTCATCCACCAAGGTGTTGCCGTGTTCGATTTTGGAATCCGGGCGAAAGCGGCTTTCAATTTTAGCCAGCGCATACAGCGCGTCGTTCCAATCTTGGCCAAAGGTTTGGGTGAAACGTTTAAATTTTTGGTTGATGCGATCTTCAACACCGTACACCAAATTGCCGCCACCACAAGTGCAGTCGTAGATTTTGAGCAGGGTATCGGATTCCTGGATTTTGGAAGTGACAATCTCGGCAATCAAGGCGATGACGTCGTCAGGCGTAAATTGCTCGCCTGCCGTTTCCGCTGATATGTCCGCCCATTTGCGTTTGATGTGTTCTTCAAGCGTGGTTATTTCGGAGTTGTTAAACGGCTTAAGGTCAATCTCACTCCATTCTTGAGTGTAGCCCAACAAGACTTTTTTGGCTTTAAGCTTGGTAATGACGCCTTTAATATCCAGAAACTTTTCACCATCACCGGCATCCACTCCCAGCAAGTCTTTGGTTTCACCATCAAAACCGTGCAAATAAGCGTCAAAATCAATATCGAAGGCTTTGTCGTTGGCGCAAATATCCTTAAGCGTTTTATTATGCTGCTTCAAATTTCATATACAAAAATATTCATTTGATAATTCGCTCTCCGTTGATAGGCTTTTCAACCTGCAACTGGAGTCCTGGTTGAGCAGTTTCAACCGATTGGCACTGGTTCGCTGTAGCAATATGGCTTTAACCTGTTTATAGGCTAGCCATCGACTTATCTCTGAGT
>JBAXTQ010000074.1:0-15285 GCA_037130115.1 Methylococcaceae bacterium | reverse complement strand
AAAAACCAAAGAAAAATCTTCGTGTTCTTCGTGTCTTCGTGGTGAAATATCTTAAACAGCATTTTTTCACGTAATTTTATCTTGTAATGGTTTTTCTGTCCGGATAGCTTGGCAGAGGACACATGCTATTTAACTGTCGGCTGTTTCGCTATACCTAATGAAGAATGACCACGACTAATGCGACCGGCTTCTTCCTGCATGGCAACGATTTGTTTTGGCGTGAGTAGCTTTACCACTATATCGCGGGCGGAAGCTGCACTTCCAATACCTTGGGCAGCCGCAAGATTAAACCATAAATAGGCACGTTCAATATCACTGTTGATAGCGATACCTGCATGGTACATCGCACCAAGAGTTGATTCTGCTTGAGCATGACCCTGCAAGGCGGCTTTTTCCAGCCAGTAAAAAGCCGACTTATAATCCTGCACAACGCCTTGTCCGTCCAGCAAAGCCAAGCCATAACGGTATTGTGCATCAACCAGGCCATGATGGGCGGCTTTTTCAAACCATTGAGCGGCTATCTTGTCGTCTTTAACTCCCCAACCCATTGAGGTGTGACGCAAGCCCATTTTCAACTCAGCCTCGGCATCCCCATTCTCTGCCAGACTTTCAAGGGAGTCTTGGGAAACAGTTTCAACAGGACTGACCGTTTTCGTTTGCTGAGTCAAGACCATCCACACGGTTATAAAAATAAAGATTAATATGCCGGCGAACATCAGCAGACGTAACGAACTCAACACACGGAAGCGAAATTGGCAGGTATTACAGCGATATGCTTTACTAAACAGGGTATTAAAAAATCCCCGACTTGAATGCCTGGATAACCTCGTCTCACCACTGCCACATTGAGGACAAGCGGACGCTGCAACAGAAGACTTAACCTGTTTTTTATTATTTTTCTCGTCTCGATCTGATTTTTGCATATAGCTCTCCCGCCTCCGTGCAAGAATAGTAGCAATCCATTACCGCTACAAGGCAACACCACATATATAGTTTTTCAGATAAATAGTTACGCTGTCGCTAACACAGACATCAACTTCAGGCATTTCACCACGAAGACACGAAGAACACGAAGATTTTTCTTTGGTTTTTCTTCGTGAACTTCGTGTCTTCGTGGTGAATTAATATCTTTAAGTTGCTGCGTATGAAGTTACGTTTTCGCACTATTTCTTAACGTCTAACCTGTTTACACTTTGCTGTTTTACATTTTGGCAAGCACGGCTGCCACTGTCTCGCCCATGGCTGCCGGTGTGGGGCAAATAATAACGCCCAATTCTCTGAGTATGGCGACTTTTTCTGCGGCACCTTCTTCCGCTGATGAAATAATCGCACCGGCGTGACCCATACGGCGACCTTCGGGGGCGGTTAAGCCGGCGATATAGGCAATAACCGGTTTTTTCATGTGTGCTTGGGCATAAAATCCGGCTTCAACTTCTTGTGGGCCGCCAATTTCACCGATCATGAGGATAACTTTAGTTTCGTCATCCTGTTCAAATTTTTCCAGAATATCCCGATGTGAACTGCCGTTGATAGGATCGCCACCAATGCCCACAGACGAAGAAATACCAATGCCCAAACGCTTCATTTGATCAGCGGCTTCGTAACCTAAGGTGCCTGAGCGACCAACAATGCCGACATTGCCCTGTATGTAGATATGCCCCGGCATAATGCCCAGCATGGCGCGTCCGGGACTGATAGTACCGGCACAATTAGGGCCGGTCAGTATCATGCGCTGGTCTTCAGGGAAGCGGCGCAGGAAGTTTTTAACGGTCATCATGTCTTGGGTAGGGATACCATCAGTAATCGCTACACAATATTTGATGCCCGCATCGGCAGCTTCCATAATGGAATCAGCGGCAAAGGCTGGTGGTACAAAGATAATACTGGCTTCAGCTTCGGTTTGTTGCACGGCTTCTTTGACGGTATTAAAAACCGGCAAGTCAAGATGGGTTTGTCCGCCTTTGCCGGGGGTAACGCCGCCGACCACCAGTGAGCCATAGTTAATCATGTCCTGTGCGTGAAAGGTGCCGATTTTTCCGGTAAAACCCTGAACAATAATGCGCGTTGTTTCGTTAATAAAAATAGCCATTTAAATCTCCAGAGCCGCTTCTTTTGCAACCACTTCGTTGCGTGCTTGCACCGCTTTTTCAGCCGCTTCGGCCAACGTTTCAGCGATAATAATGGGCAGTCCGCTTTCTAAAATAATGCGTCGGCCTTCTTCTACGTTAGTGCCTGACAAGCGCACAACCAACGGCACTTTCATATCAATTTTTCTAACCGCTTGCACAACGCCTTCAGCAATCCAGTCGCAACGGTTGATACCGGCAAAAATATTAACCAACATGGCTTTAACGCCCTTGTCAGCCAAAACCAGGCGAAAAGCTTTTTCGGTACGCTCAGCCGAGGCACCGCCACCGACATCCAGGAAATTGGCAGGCTCGCCACCCACCAGTTTGATCATATCCATCGTCGCCATGGCTAAACCGGCACCGTTAATCATGCAACCGATATCGCCATCCAAACCAACGTAGCTTAAGCCACGGTCTGCCGCAGCCATTTCACGCGGGTCTTCCTGGGTTTTATCGCGCAATTCGGATATTTTTAGTTGTCGGAACAAGGCATTGTCGTCAAAGCCCATTTTTGCATCCAGCGCGACCAGTTCACCACTGCGTGTCACCACTAACGGATTGATTTCCAACATACTGACATCAAGAGCACGCAAGGCTTTATAACAACCTTTGATGGTTTTAACTGCGTGACTCAATATTTCGGCATCCAGCCCCAAAGCAAACGCCATTTCACGGGCTTGATAATCTTGCAAACCAACAGCGGGTTCAATATAAATCTTGGTAATGGCCTCCGGATTATTCAGCGCCAGTTCTTCGATTTCCATACCGCCTTGGGCAGAACCGACCATCACAATCCGTTCTGAACTGCGGTCAACCAAAAAGCAGAAATACAATTCTTTGACAATGTCCGTACCCGCTTCAATATAGAGTCTTGAACAGACTTTACCCGCAGGCCCGGTTTGATGGGTCACCAATCTTTTACCCAAGATAGCCTCGGCGGCCGCTTCAACTTCATCATGGGTTTTACAAATCCTGATACCACCGGCTTTACCGCGAGCACCGGAATGAATTTGTGCTTTGACTGCCCATACATGACCGCCAATTTCTCTGGCTCGTTGCACGGCATCTTCCGGACTATACGCCAATCCGCCTTCAGCGATTTTAATCCCGTAACCACTTAAAATGTCTTTCGCTTGATACTCATGAATATCCACAGCATCTCCCTTGTTAATTTTTATTAAGGTGAAAGGTTAAGGGCAAAAACCCGATTTTTGGTCTTTTGCCCTACGCCTTATTTTGTTTTTGCAGCAATCGCCTCAGCGGCCCGTACCACGTTATTGGCCATTTTCTCTGAAGCCGCATCGATTAAACGACCATCCAAGGCCGCCGCACCCTTGCCTTGCGCGGCTGCTTCCTGCAACGCCACTAAAATGCGCTTGGCTTTTTCAACTTCAGCAGCAGGCGGGGTAAAAATTTCATTGGCTAATTCGACCTGTGAGGGATGAATAGCCCATTTACCTTCGCAACCCAAGGCTGCCGCACGTCTTGCCGCCAGCCTGAACCCTTCGGGATCTTTAAAATCACCAAAAGGCCCATCAATGGGACGCAAGCCGTAAGCGCGGCAAGCAACCGTCATGCGACTAATGGCGAAATTCCATTGGTCACCGGGATAATCAGGGTTTAAACCGCCAATATTGGTAGTTCTGGCGCGATTACTGGCCGCATAATCAGCCACGCCAAAATGCAGGGCTTCAAGACGGCCTGAGGCACCGTTGCGGGCAATATCTTCTACATTAGCCATGCCCAAAGCGGTTTCAATCAGGGCTTCAATACCTATTTTATTTTTTAATCCCTGTTGCATTTCCAATTGGTTAAGCATCGCTTCAACCATATAGACATCGGCATAAACACCGACTTTAGGAATCAAAATAGTGTCAATTTTTGCGCCGCACTGCTCAACCAAATCAACCACATCACGCACCATATACTGCGTATCCAGGCCATTAATACGCACCGAAACAGTAACGCCATGACCTTTCCAGTCCATGTCGTTTATAGCTTCAATGATATTTTTTCTGGCGCGTAATTTGTCATCGGGAGCAACGGCATCTTCAAGATCCAGAAAAATGAAATCCGCACCACTTTTCATCGCCTTTTCAAACATGTCCGGACTTGACCCCGGAACTGCTAACTCACAACGTTGAACACGTTGAACTGACGCTGCATATAAAGTGTGGCTCATTTTTACATTCCTAAAGGTTATGGGTGTTGATGTTTGTTTCTTAACTTAACGTCAATAAACAAATAAATCGCCCATTCTACTTTTAGTGCTACTAAAGTCAATTTTTAAAACCCGCTTTCTGCTTAAAGTTGTAATCAAATCTTGCTGATTGTTGGTGCCTATGTCATTATTGCCAGTTTTTTGGGGTATTTCGTTTTCCAATCCCAAGTCCTGATTTAATCAATCATTCCACTACCCACTAAAGAGGCAAACCCATGGCTGGTCGTAACCACCTATATATTCCAGGCCCTACCAACGTACCTAATGAAATTCTGAATGCGATGCATATTCCTATGGAAGACCATCGTTCTCCTGTTTTTCCAAAGTTACTAACGCCTCTATTGCAAGACTTGAAGAAAATCTTCAAAACCGAAACCGGACAAGCTTTTGTGTTTCCTGCTACAGGAACTGCGGGCTGGGAAATCGCCTTTACCAACACGTTAAATCCAGGCGATAAGGTATTGATCTATCGTTTTGGTCAATTCAGTCATTTATGGGCTGAAATGGGCAAACGCTTGGACTTTGATGTTGAAGTTCATGAAGAAACCTGGGGTAAAGGCATTCCCCTTGACAAGTTGGAAGCCCGTTTAAAAGAAGACACAAAGCACGAAATCAAAGCGGTTTTAGCAACCCATAATGAAACGGCTACCGGTGTTACCAGTGACATTGGTGGCGTTCGTAAAGCGATGAATGCGGCAAACCACCCTGCCCTGCTTTTCGTTGACGGCGTCAGCTCTATTGCCAGTCTTGATTTTCGCATGGACGAATGGGCTGTTGACGGCGCTATCAGCGGTTCACAAAAAGGTTTTATGATGCCGGCTGGCGGTGCATTTTTGGCCTTTAGTCAAAAAGCGTTAAAAGCGACTGAAACATCCACTTATCCACGTTGTTTTCTGGACTTAAAAGACCAGATGAACGCAAACAAAGACGGCTATACACCTTATACCCCGGCTTTGCCCATTTTATATGGCTTGCGTAAGGCGCTGGACATGTTGCTTGAAGAAGGCTTGGAAAATGTTTACGCTCGTCACTTTCGCCTGGCGGAAGGTACGCGTAAAGCAGTGGCTGCCTGGGGTTTAACAATATGCGCCGAGCCTGGTTTTGAATCTGACACAGTGACTGCGATTATTGTCCCTGAAGACAAAGATGCACGCACGGTCATCAGCACGGCTTTTAGTAAATACAATATTTCTTTGGGCGCGGGTCTTTCTGTATTGGCTGGCAAAGCTTTCCGTATCGGTCACGTTGGCGACATGAACGACGTCTCCATGCTGGGCGCTATCGCCGGTGTTGAAATGGCCTTATTGGACTGCGGTTTTGATATAAAACCAGGTAGCGGCGTTGCAGCAGCTATCGAGTATTATCGGGCAACTGCATAATAAATTGCTTTAAGTAGCGAGACCCGGCAGCCGTTGTCGGTTGTCGGGTCTCGCGACCTTTTCAATGCCTTACCGTTAAATCCATCACCCTATTCTGTGGAGACTATTCAATGAGCAAACCTAAAGTCATCGTTACTCGAAAATGGCCTGCTGAAGTCGAGGCACAGTTAAAAGCGCTTTATGACGTACAACTAAACGAATCCGACATCCCCATGACGGCGGATGAACTTAAAAAAGCCCTGCAATCTGCGGATGCTTTATTGCCCACCGTTACCGATTTATTGACTGCTGACATACTTAACGTTGACGGCAAACGCGCTAAAATTATTGGCAACTTTGGTGTCGGTTATAACAATATCGACATCAATACCGCCAAAACGCAAGGATTGATGGTTACCAACACGCCACACGTGTTAACGGATTGTACCGCCGACATTGCCATGTTATTGCTGTTAATGTCGGCACGACGCGCCTCTGAAGGCGAGCGCCTGATACGTCATCAGCAATGGACTGGCTGGAAACCCACCCAGTTACTGGGACAAAAAGTAACCGGCAAAACCTTGGGATTGATTGGCTTTGGTCGCATAGCGCAGGCAATGGCCAAAAAAGCACATCATGGTTTCGGCATGAAAATCCTGTTTTATGCCCCCTCACAACCCGCGCAAAACATCATTGATGATTTGCAAGCCACGCGCTGCGAAACCGTTGAAGAATTATTATCAGCAGCCGACTTCGTTTCATTACACTGTCCGGGTGGCGAGGCAACCCGACACTTAATCAACGAACAACGCCTGAAATTGATGCGTCCATCGGCTCATTTAATCAATACGGCGCGGGGTGATGTCGTTGACAGTAAAGCCCTGATTAAAGCCTTAACAGAAGGCTGGATTGCCGGTGCCGGTTTAGATGTTTTTGAAGGTGAACCGACTATTGACCCAGGCTTTTTGGAACTGGATAACGTGGCTCTGTTACCTCATTTAGGCAGTGCAACAGAAGAAACGCGTGTTGCAATGGGTAATCGCGTATTAGCCAATATTGCGGCATTTTTTGCCGGTGAAGAACCGGGCGATCGGGTTGTTTAAAGTCTAAACAACCGGCAAGGTAATTATTCAGTCCCCCTCTTTAACAAAGAGGGGTTAGGGGAGATTTTATTAGATAAATCCCCCTCAATCCCCATTTTTCAAAGGGGGAGGTGAATACTTACCATGCTATTGCCCCTATTAAGCCTGCTGATTTTCTGACTTCACGCCACTACTTGGTGTAATCACTAAAGCCTGAAAGCACTGGTTATTTAATAACCAGCTCAACCAATTTGACGAATGCCGGGTTAAACAACGTCAAGCCAAAAACGGCAATACCGATCAAGATTTTTAACAACAAGGCGTTTTGTTTAAGCTCTGCACGAATCTGAATAAGCTCGGCACGAACCCCATTAATTTCGGCTCGAACAAATTCCTCGGTCGCTAATTCTGTACGCAATTTATTGTCCAAGTCTGCCTTAAGTGACTCTCTTTTATCCGTGACATGCTGGCTTTCATAAGCTTGAATAGCGCCTTCAATTGCTTTGGCGAACACTTCCGCTTTTTCCCGATCCTGATTAAACGCCGCTTCCAGTAAAAGTAAAACATCGCGTGGTATTGAATAAGCCATAAAGCCTGCCCTTTCTTATTTTTTAACGACTGAACTACAGCACCGTCAAGCTATTTTAGAGCCCACTAAAATAGATCAATAAAGCCACGCGTCACACCATTAAAACAAATGCTTAATCGCATCCCTTTCTTCTTTTAACTCGGTTTCTGTCAACTTCATCTGCTGCTTGCTAAAGTCATTAATAGCCAGATTTTTTACAATACGGGCTTTGCCGTCAACGACGGTTACCGGAAATGAATAAATCAAGCCTTTGGCAATGCCGTAACTGCCATCAGAAACCACGCCCATACTGACCCAGTCACCCTCTTCGGTACCTAATGTCCAATCTCTCATCTGATCAATAGCGGCATTAGCCGCAGAAGCAGCGCTGGACTGGCCTCTGGCTTTAATAACAACGGAGCCACGTTGCTGAACCGTAGGAATAAAGTCATTAACAAACCATTTTTTATCAACCAACGACAAGGCATCTTGCCCTTTTACCTTGGCATGATGCAAATCAGGATATTGGGTCACCGAATGATTACCCCAGATAATCATGTTTTTTATATCCGTGGTTAGAACGCCACATTTTTCAGCTAACTGACTTATCGCCCGATTATGATCCAACCGGCTCATTGCCGAAAAATTATCCGGCCTTAAATCAGGCGCATTTTTTAACGCAATCAAGGCATTGGTATTGGCAGGATTACCGGTTACCAATACCTTGACATCTCGACTGGCCACTGCATTTAACGCCTTGCCTTGTACCGAAAAAATTTCCGCATTAACTTCCAGTAAATCTTTGCGCTCCATGCCAGGCCCTCTTGGACGCGCTCCCACCAGAAAAGCATAATCAACATTTTTAAATGCCACCATTGGATCGTCTGTTATTTCAATTCTATGCAGCAAGGGATTGGCGCAATCTTTTAACTCCATCACGACACCCTGCAAGGCATTCATTGCCGGTGCGATTTCCAGTAAATGCAAGACAATGGGCTGATCCGGCCCTAGCAAAGAACCTGCCGCCAAACGAAACAGCAACGAATAACTAATTTGCCCTGCCGCGCCGGTAACTGCTATATGAACGGGTGTTTTCATTTGTTTTCCTTTTAGTTTTATCATGGATAAGAACTTATTTTATAAAGCCCCATTAACAATCGTTAATCATTATGGCTTAACAACCAAGCAGCCTCATTTCACCGTTTTATTTTTGC
Source organism: Methylococcaceae bacterium (assembly GCA_037130115.1). Lineage (GTDB taxonomy): Bacteria > Pseudomonadota > Gammaproteobacteria > Methylococcales > Methylomonadaceae > Methylobacter_C. The sequence goes on along the minus strand of JBAXTQ010000074.1, from coordinate 6,713 downwards.
CGGTGAAAGAATAGCTGACAATTTAAGTAATCGTATCACTCCTGCCACTGTAAAAACACCCATTAATCTTGCCGCTTAATCACGGCACAGTTTTTTTTATCGGGTATAATACGGCTCAAAATCATCACATTAACGCATAGATACGGGTAAGTTAATGAAAAAACTGCTATTCCAATTCGACACAGACACGCACCCCTCCGTTTTTGACACGGTTGTAGGCTATGATGGCGGTGCCGATCATGTTATCGGGCATGGCGGATTAATGCCGGAAAACGTTACGGCACTGGTAGAAGGTGCTATTTTTACCCGCGCTCCTAAAGATAAAAAAAATACCGCTATTTTTGTTGGCGGCAGTGATATGCTTGCCGGTCAAAAATTATTTGCTGCCGTACAAGGCTGTTTTTTTCCAGGCTTTCAAGTGTCTGTCATGCTGGATAGCAACGGCAGCAACACAACCGCTGCCGCCGCTGTTGCCAAACTGGCATCCAGCGGCGTGCTCGCCGGCAAAAAAGCGGTGGTATTGGCAGGCACCGGCCCAGTAGGGCAGCGTGCAGCCGCCATGCTGGCTCAAGAAGGTGCAATCGTATCCTTAACTGCCCGTAAAATGGAACGTGCCGTAGCGGCGTGCAACAACATGAAACTACGCTTTGGCGTTGACATAACGCCTATCGAAGCATTTGATAATGAGGCCAGAGCCAAAGCCATTGAAAATGCAGCGATTGTTTTGGCAACCGGTGCGGCCGGTGTTGAACTGCTGTCCACTGACCAATGGCAAGATAACAGCACGCTTGAAATGATAGCCGATGCCAATGCCACGCCTCCTTTAGGCATTGGCGGCACCGACATGATGGATAAAGGCACGCTGCGCCACGGTAAAATTATCTGGGGCGCGATTGGTTTTGGTTCTTTAAAACTGGCTTTACACCGTGCCTGTATTGCCCAATTATTTGAAGACAACAAACAGGTTCTGGATGCCGAAAACATCTTTGCCTTGGCCAAAGCAATGGCTTAGTTAATAACCGTCCATGAGCCATTCAAAAATCCCGACTGCTTTGTCATCAAGAGAAGATGCTTTACGTATTTTTAAGGCAGGCGTCACTGCGGCTGACCCTTATCAAGCGGTTAAAAGCTGTTTGTCTACTAATGGTCAACAGCTGGAATTTCTGCTGGATTTAAACGATCTTACCCAAAAGCGCACCGGTCACTGGTCAAAAGTCCATCTTATCGCCTTTGGCAAAGCCGCCTGTGCCATGGCAAAAGCGGCTCAAGAAATCATCCCCGCTCATTTGCTGGCAGTTGGCAGCCTTGCCGTGACTAATTACGAAAACGTAACAACGCTCGATGCTGTTGAGGTTATCGGTGCTGCGCATCCACTGCCTGATGAAGCCGGTCTTAATGCCGCCCTTAAGTGCGCTGCCTTAATCAGTCTCGCGCAAGCCAACGAACTGGTTTTGGTATTAGTCAGTGGCGGCGGTTCGGCACTTATTCCCTACCCGGCCAATGCAATTTCGCTGGCGGAAAAGATTGCTGCCACTGATTTACTGCTGGCGAGTGGCGCAACGATCAACCAGATTAATTGTGTACGCAAACATTTGTCCGTGTTAAAAGGCGGCGGCTTGGCACGACTGGCAGTCCCTGCGGACTTGCATGCGCTTATTTTATCGGATGTATTGGGCGATGACTTAAGCGCCATTGCCAGCGGCCCGACAGTTCCTGATCCCCGCACATACAACGATGCGATTGCCGTTTTTAAATCCAAAAATAATTGGGATAAAGTGCCCGTCACGATTCAACAGCATTTGGAACAAGGCAGTCTTGGCAAAGTGCCTGAAACCCCCAAGCCTGGTGATGCTGTTTTTAAAAATACCGGCCATACTTTGGTGGGCAGCAACGCCATTAGCGTCAAGGCAACACTAAAAGCCGCACAAGATTTAGGCTACCAAACCCGGTTGTACGACACACATCTTTGCGGCGAAGCCAGACAAGCCTCTGAAAACTGGGTCAGTTGCGCAAAAAACTTAATCGCCAACGGTATTGAAAAACCCGTAGCCTTGTTGGCAGGTGGCGAAACTACTGTTACATTAAAAGGCAAGGGACGCGGTGGCCGTAATCAGGAAATGGTGCTGGCTTTTGCACTTGCCGCCGAGCAACACGGCTTAACCGGCCAGTGGACATTTCTTAGCGGTGGCACTGATGGCCGCGATGGCCCAACGGATGCCGCCGGTGGCATCGCTGACCAAGACACCCTAAAGCGCATGCGCCATGCGGGCATAGATCCGCTGACCATGCTGGACAATAACGATTCTTACACAGCCTTAAAAAGCTCACAGGATTTACTCGACACCGGCGCGACCGGAACCAACGTAGCTGACCTGCAAGTATTACTTATCCACCCTACACTTACTCAAACACACACCTCTTAATCAGGAAATACCATGTTTAAAAAATCTATGTCCATAGCCGGTTTTGATGATGATCTGTTCCAAGCAATGGAAGAAGAACGTAATCGCCAGGAAGATCACATTGAACTGATTGCCTCGGAAAATTACGCCAGCCCACGCGTAATGGAAGCCCAAGGCTCTCAGTTAACCAATAAATATGCCGAAGGTTATCCCGGCAAACGTTATTATGGCGGTTGTGAATTTGTTGATAAAGTCGAACAATTAGCCATCGACCGCGCCAAAGCGTTATTTGGCGCTGATTATGCCAACGTACAGCCACACTCTGGCTCTCAGGCCAACATGGCCGTCTTCATGGCCTTGATTCAACCGGGCGACACCATCATGGGCTTAAGTCTGGCTGATGGCGGTCACTTGACACACGGTGCCAAACCCAATTTCTCGGGCAAAATTTATAATGCCATCCAATACGGTTTAAACCCTGAAACCGGTGAAATTGATTACGAACAAGTTGAAGCCTTGGCAATGGAACATAAACCAAAAATGATTATTGCGGGCTTCTCCGCTTACTCACGCGTTTGGGATTGGCAACGTTTCCGCGACATTGCTGATAAAGCGGGTGCTTATTTTGTCGTCGATATGGCGCACGTCGCCGGTTTAATCGCAGCCGGTTTATACCCTAACCCCGTCCCTTTTGCAGACGTTGTCACCAGCACCACGCATAAATCCCTGCGCGGCCCACGCGGCGGTCTTATTTTGTGTAAAAGCAACCCTGAAATAGAGAAAAAAATCGATTCCAGCATTTTTCCAGGCATACAAGGCGGCCCGGCCATGCATATTATTGCTGCCAAAGCAGTTGCTTTTAAAGAAGCCATGCAGCCTGAGTTTCGCGTTTATCAGCAACAAGTGATTAAAAATGCCAAGGCTATGGCCTCCGTTTTTATCGAGCGCGGCTTTGACGTTGTGTCAGGCGGCACCGATGATCATTTAATGCTGGTTTCCCTGATTGCCAAAGGCATCACCGGCAAAGCAGCCGATGCCGCTTTAAGCAGGGCACATATCACCGTCAATAAAAACGCCGTGCCTAACGACCCGCAATCGCCTTTTGTCACCAGCGGCATTCGTGTCGGTACGCCAGCGCCAACCACACGCGGCTTTAAAGAAGCCGAAGTCAGCGAAGTGGCGCATTGGATGTGTGACGTCATGGAAAATATTGATGATGAAGAAGCCATTGCTAATGTAAGGGAAAAAGTCAGCGATCTTTGTGCACGGTTTCCGGTTTATAGTTGATTTGGTTATCAATTTAAGTTGAAACGGATAACATCCCCTTGGAGGGATGTTATCTGTGAAAAACGTCCTGCTTTAAATTGGAAGCCTTAAATTTTTTTAGAGACACTGAATGGAAAGCATCGAAATTAATGGTTTTTTAACCATAGACCACGCAAATTTTGAGATAAAAAAAATAAATATCTTAATCGGTGCTCAAGCTCAGGGTAAAAGCGTTATTGCCAAACTCGCTTACTTCTTTAAAAATTTCTTTCCTGATATTTTTATTCCGTCAATCCAAAAGTTTGAAACAAAACGGGACATTGACAAGAAATGTTTGGCCAAGTTTGAGCAAATATTTCCTCGCTATACCTGGTCAAACCAGGAGTTTTCAATTATTTATAAAAATGGCGATTATGAGTTATCAATTATAAGAACCAAAGCAGGTAATAAAACCACTTTGAAGTTTACTTATGATAAGGAATTGGCTGATTTCCATAAAGAATTAAAGAGCAATTACAAACTGGCCTTAGAAGAATTTGATGCACGGGTAGAACACGGAAACGGAAAAAAAAAGCAGCAAGGAGAAAATATTTTCTATGAAACAATTTCTGAAAAAATAAAAAGCTCCTCATTTAACAACGTATACAAAAGACCTATTTTTATTCCTGCAAGTCGATCTTTTTTTGCAGCCTTGCAAAAAAATATTTTTTCATTCTTGGCAAACGATATTGATATAGACCCTTTTGTCAAAGAGTTTGGCTTTAACTACGAAAATTCGAAACGACTTCATCAAGATGGCTTTTTTCGAATTGATGACATTTCTGAAACAACGAGAAAAAAAGTAGATAAACTTGCTAGCGATATAATTGTTGGTGAATACGTTTACGCTGATGAACAGGACTGGATTTTAAACAAAGGTAAACGGACTAATTTGGCTAATGCTTCATCAGGTCAGCAAGAGTCGCTACCCATGCTTTTGATTCTGCAAATTTGGCCTTTTAGTTATCCAAAGGAAAACCTTCAAAATTTCATCATAGAAGAGCCCGAAGCGCATTTATTCCCAACATCACAAAAACAAATTATCAGCTTGATTGCCACAATATATAACGCTTGTGGTCATTCCTTTTTTATAACCACCCATAGTCCTTACATCTTAACGGCGATTAATAACTTGGTCGTTGGGCAAGATGCTTACGACAAAGCCAATGGTGATACCGAAAAGTTAAAGAAACTGGAAAAAGTTTTAGCTACTGATGAGTTAATTCGCTTGGAAGATGTCTCCGCTTATACGCTCAATAAAGGCAAGTTAGAGTCCATCATTGATATGGAAAATCGACTAATTGGCGCAAATCTGCTGGATGCAGTCTCTGATGAATTTGATTTGGCATTTGGCGTTGCTACAGAGATTTTGTATGGGACTGACTAATGGATTATGGCAAATGTGCAACTCAATCCACCAACAAAATAATAACCGCAAGTGAAAATAATAGAAAACTGACCATCAATAACCTCTCTAAAAAATTGGTCAGAAAAATCAAAGTCGATGGCTGTTTGATTGTTGATTCAAATAAACGTTGTGATTACATGTTTGAAATTGATGACCTGGCCTCTCCGGTGATTTATCTGGAATTAAAAGGCTGTGATATAGAAAAAGCCTATACCCAATTAGTCGCTACTATCGACCGATTTATAGTTGAGCATCGCGGAATTAAAAAGGAATGTCACATTGTAGCATCAAGAGTGCCCAAAGCAGGTCCAAAAGTTCAGCAATTAAAAATCAGGTTGTTAAAAGAAAAAAATGCGACATTAATTGTTAGCACTGATCAAGCTTTTGTAAGCATTTGATCCAATAAATTTTATTGTTTCTTCTCTTCCAGAACAAACGATACACATCTTTCTTGTGAAAAATCACAAAACAACATCTCGTCAATTCAGGAAACCCATGTCAGATATAGAAATCGCCCAACAAGCCACGATGCGACCGATCATCGGTTTGGCAAAAGAACAGTTCGGCATAGAGGCCGAACATCTTGACCCCTTCGGTCATTACAAAGCCAAAATATCACTGGAATACATCAACAGCCTAACCGACAAAAAAGACGGCAAACTGATTCTGGTAACCGCCATTAGTCCAACTCCGGCGGGCGAAGGCAAGACAACCACGACAGTCGGTTTGGGTGATGCCATGAACCGACTGGATAAGAAAACCATCATCTGCCTGCGCGAGCCTTCCTTAGGCCCCTGTTTTGGCGTAAAAGGCGGTGCAGCGGGCGGCGGTCACTCACAAGTTGTGCCGATGGAAGACATTAATCTGCACTTTACCGGTGACTTTCATGCTGTCGGTGTGGCACATAATCTGTTATCGGCGTTGATAGACAACCATATCAATCACGGTAACTTGCTGGATATTGACCCCAGACGCATTCAGTGGAAGCGGGTGGTTGATATGAATGACCGTGCCCTGCGTCACATCGTCGTTGGCATGGGTGGCCCGGCAAACGGCTACTTGCGTGAAGACGGTTACGACATCGTGGTCGCTTCTGAAGTGATGGCGATACTTTGCCTGGCCACCGGCCGCGCTGATCTTAAAGAACGTCTGGGTCGCATTGTCATCGGTTATAAATCCGACCGAGTGACACCCGTTTATGCCCGCGATTTAAAGGCACAAGGTGCCATGGCCGCTTTATTAAAAGATGCCATCAAACCCAATCTGGTACAAACACTGGAAAACAATATCGCTATTATTCATGGCGGCCCGTTTGCCAATATTGCGCACGGTTGTAACACCGTAACAGCCACCAAAACCGCGTTAAAACTGGCTGATTATGTCGTGACCGAAGCCGGTTTTGGGGCTGATTTGGGCGCTGAAAAATTTATTGATATTAAATGTCGCATGTCAGGATTAAAGCCCTCGGCAGTAGTTTTGGTTGCGACTATCAGGGCGCTTAAATTTCATGGCAACGTGGCTAAAGAAGATTTAAACACCGAAAATCTGGCGGCAATCGAACAAGGCTTTGTTAATCTTGAACGTCATTACCACAATAT
>JBAXTQ010000073.1:0-15326 GCA_037130115.1 Methylococcaceae bacterium | reverse complement strand
CGCTTGTTGCGGGGCGCTCCTTTCGGCCTAAAGGCCGAGGTCTTAAACCAGCAAGAAAGATTGATAAATCCCCCTCAATCCCCCTTTTTCAAAGGGGGAGGTGAATAATTACTGGATCACGCCAAAGTCAGAAGACCCGAAAATATCCTCCCAAAATACGCCTAGTTCCCACGCTCCAGCGTCACTGTCGGCATTCCACGCCGGAGCGTGGGAACGATAGGGTGAGGGTTATTTATTGCGAGTTACCTTTAAACTGTCCCGCCTTAGTGGGTAGCCATAAGTTTTACACGCAAGTCTGCGTGAAAAAGCGGCAACTTTCGCCGCCTGTGTTTTTACGCTTTACTCAAACGACTAACAATCAAGGATTACTGAGGCCTATAATAACCGCATCCCTCTTTTTACTGTACTCAAGTTATGCTTAACCACACCATGCGAGCCATTGAAATAGAAGCCGGAGCGTTAAAACTGACTAATCGCCCCATTCCCGTCCCGACGGATTATCAGGTATTAATTAAAGTAGCTGCGGCTGGCGTTAATCGCCCGGATATTATGCAGCGGAAAGGTTTATATCCGGCGCCTTCAGGTGCGTCTGATATACCGGGACTGGAAGTTGCAGGAACTGTCGTGGCAACCGGTGCGGCTGTTCGTCATCCACAATCGGGGGATGCTGTGTGTGCGTTAGTGACGGGCGGCGGTTATGCAGATTATTGTTTAGCCACCGCCTCACACTGTTTACCGATACCCGAAGGCTTGTCTTTAGTACAAGCGGCGGCACTACCGGAAACTTTTTTTACTGTTTGGAGCAATGTATTCGACCGCGCTCAATTACTGCCAACCGAAACGTTGCTGGTACATGGTGGTAGCAGTGGCATAGGTACAACCGCCATTCAACTCGCCAAAGCCTTTGCTGCTAAAGTTATTGTCACCGCAGGATCAGACGCTAAATGTCACCGTTGTTTGGAACTCGGTGCGGATGCCGCCATTAATTATCAAGAACAGGATTTTGTTATCGAAGTTAACCGGCTTACCGACAGCAAAGGCGTGGATGTTGTTTTGGATATGATCGGTGGCGATTATTTTCCGCGCAATCTAAAATGTATGGCTTTCGATGCCCGACTGGTACAAATCGCCATCCAAAATGGCGCAAAATCAGAAATCAACTTATTATCCCTGATGCTGAAACGACTTACCCTAACCGGATCGACATTAAGAGCCAGAGACGATGATTTTAAAGCCAATATTGCCCAACAGCTGTATCAAAAAGTCTGGCCTTTATTGATAGCCGGAAAAATCAAACCCATTATTCATTCCACCTTTGCACTCAATGATGCCGCCAAAGCCCATGAACTCATGGAAAGCAGCCAGCACATCGGCAAAATAATACTAGAGGTTTAAACTTATGACGTATAACACACTGGTTTCCGCAAGCACACTCCATCAACAGATTAATGACCCTCAATGGATTATTGTCGATTGCCGGTTTTCTCTGGCAAACAGTGAGACAGGCAGTTATGCTTATCGCCACGGCCATATACCCCATGCCCGTTATGCTGACCTGAACAAAGACTTATCTGCAACCATCACCGATTTTACCGGCCGCCATCCCCTGCCCGACTTTACGCTTTTGGCAAAAAAACTGGGTGCCTGGGGCATAACCAACCACAGTCAGGTCGTTTGTTATGACGATACCGGCGGCACTTTTGCAGGACGTTTGTGGTGGTTATTACGTTGTTTGGGACATGATAACGTGGCGGTATTAAATGGCGGCATTCAACACTGGCAAAATCAAGGCCTTGCCCTAACCACTACCTTGCCGACCTTAAAACCTGTTACCTTTAGACCCTATCTAAACAGTGCTCACTGGCTTAAAGCGTTACAAGTCCAAAATAGTCTCGCCCAAAAAGCGATCTGTCTGATTGATGCCCGCACACCCGAACGCTATCGCGGCGAACAAGAGCCCATCGATCCGGTTGCCGGTCATATTCCAGGCGCATTAAATCGCCCTTTTCAATTAAATCTTGATAACACGGGATTGTTTTTATCAGCCGAATCATTAAGCAGTCAATTTAAAATGCTTATCGGCACGACCGCACCCGAACAGGTTGTTCATTATTGCGGCTCAGGCGTAACGGCCTGTCATAATTTATTGGCAATGGAACACGCGGGGTTAACCGGTTCCAAACTTTATGCGGGGTCTTGGAGTGAATGGATAAGCGATAAAAATCGGGGAATTGCAACCGGTAACGCAAAATAACCGGCTAAATCAGGGCGTGGTTATTTAATGACCCCGCCCTGGGTAACGCGTATTTTTGCATTCAATCATTAAAGTCATCGCATAAATTCTCCCAAGTTAAATTAAGAATCACAAAGGCTTTCATCTTCCCGACATGCCATTGCCCAAATAAGAACCTGCGGCGGCACCCAACCCGGTCATAACAGGATCACCGCTACCCATTTGATACCCAAAAACACTGCCAATAACGCCGCCCGCCAAACCTTGCGTCGAGCGTGGATCTTGATAGCGTTGGGGTTGCTGTTGATAATACTCCACTTGTGGTTGCGGATAATAGCGAACCGGTGGTGGCGCATAGTAGCGAACTTGAGGTTGAGCATAATAATAGTTCACTTGCGGCTGCGGGTAATAGTGCTCACGGTGATGACCGTGATGTCCGTGATGCTCCCCGCCATGATTTTCATAGCCATAACCGCCCCCTCCACGGTGGTGGTCGTCATCCGCATAAGAGGTCGTCGAGTACATAATTGCAACGGCGCATAACTGGATTATAAAAAATAACTTTTTCATTAGATTCCTTTGATACGTAATTAATGTTGGTAATAATACTATTGTTTAAGACAACCGGACTATCATCTGCCCGACATCCCGTTACCAAGATAAGAGCCGGCAGCCGCGCCCACTCCGGTTGCTACGGGATTACCGTTACCCAACTGATAACCCAAAACACTGCCTACAACGCCTCCCGCCAAACCTTGCGTGGAGCGTGGATCTTGATAACGTTGATATTGCGGTTGTTGCGGATAATATCTGCCTCCTTCAGAATGGTGATGATGTTTATTTTTATGATGCCCTTTACCGTGTCCGTCTGCAAAAGCAGTCACTGAAAATGAGGACACGGCAACAGCCACCGTTAAGTAAATTAAAAAAAACAACTTTTTCATAATATTCTATTTAAATTTGACCAAAGTGATTTAACAACAATTCATCAATTCTTTAATGCTGATAGATGATAGATTGCCTAACCTTAACGGCGGCTTAACAAAGCCTGACCCGTAAGCATTCACCGCCCCCTTTGAAAAAGGGGGGCTGAGGGGATTTATCTAATAAAATCTCCGCTAACCCCTCTTTGTCAAAGAGGTGGACTGAATAATTACCCTGACCCGTCACTTAATCAGCGTACATAAAACCCGAAACAATTCTTCGGTAACGCTTATAATAGTCATTTTTTGATGTGTAATGGCAGTTCAATCAATGGCAGATTTTATCCCCGGTCAACGCTGGATTAGTAATACCGAGTCAGAGCTTGGTTTAGGTCTTATTCTTGAAGTAAGTTTCAAACGCGTCACCGTGCTTTTTTTAGCCAGTGACGAACAACGCATTTATGCAAGTGATAACGCGCCCTTAACTCGCGTCAGCTTTGCCGTTGGCGATGTCATTGAATCAATTGATGAAGAAGAATTAACCGTTACAAGGCTAATCGAGAAAGAGGGCTTGATTATCTATGTCGGAAAAAATGCGGACGGACAAGAAGTTCTGCTCGAAGAAGTTGAACTCAATCATCATATTCAGTTTAACAAACCTCAAGATCGATTGTTTACCGGTCAAATTGATCCCAGTTCATGGTTTTTGCTTCGCTATGAAACCTGGCTAAGACTGCGACAACTTCAGCAATCACCGGTTAAAGGCTTGCTGGGCGGCCGCACCTCATTAATTCCACATCAATTATATATTGCCCACGAATCCGCCAACCGGTCTGCGCCCCGGATTATGCTGGCAGATGAAGTGGGTTTGGGTAAAACCATCGAAGCCGGTTTGATATTGCATCATCGGTTAATTAATGGCCTGACGCATCGCGTTTTAATTATCGTACCAGAAAGCCTTTTACATCAATGGCTGGTCGAAATGCTTAGGCGCTTCAACCTGCGTTTTAGTGTGTTTGATGAAGCTCGCTGCCTTGAAGAACTTAATGATGACGGTCTGGATGAAAATGCAGACTCGGATGAGGATCATAATCCGTTTTTAACTGAACAGTTAATCCTGTGCAGTCAGCGGTTTTTTTCTGATTTTCCGAACCGCCAACAACAAGCCCTGCAAGCAGGCTGGGATATGGTCATCGTTGATGAAGCGCACCATCTTGAATGGAGCGAACAAGCAGCCAGCCCGGAATACCGGTTTGTAGAACAACTCAGCCTGCAAACGCCCAGCCTTATTTTATTAACGGCCACGCCCGAACAGTTAGGCAAAGAAAGCCATTTTGCCCGTTTACGATTACTGGATCCTGACCGGTTTTACAGTTTTTCTGCCTTCGTTGAAGAAGAACGACTGTTTGAACCCGTTGCCAATGCCGCCAAATTATTACTGGCAGAACAAGCCTTGTATATATACGACCAGCAAAATTTAACCCGCTTACTTAAAGACGACAATGTCGGCGGCTTGCTGGAAAATCTTAATGATCCTTTAAAGTCGGCTTCTGCAAGAGAAGCGTTAATTAAGATATTGCTTGATCATCATGGAACGGGGCGAATTTTATTCAGAAACTCACGGCAAACCGTGCAAGGCTTTCCGGAACGCGAACGCTATGGCTATGCATTAACCGGCCAAAGCACCCAAACTGAAGCGTGGGGACGGGATAGTGACTTACAACAAGATCCCCGCTTTATCTGGTTGGTTGACAAACTAATTACGTCGGTAAAAACCGAATCAAGCGCCTCATTGCGCGGCCAAAAAGCCTTGTTAATCTGTAAACACGCGCAAACCGCTATTGATCTGGAACAGACCTTAAAAGATCGTGCCGGTATTGCCTCGGCAGTTTTTCATGAAGGCATGACCATTATTGAGCGCGACCGGGCCGCCGCTTATTTTGCCGATCCGGAAAGCTCGGCACGACTATTAATCTGTTCTGAAATTGGCAGCGAAGGCAGAAACTTTCAATTTGTCCACCACTTGATTCTGTGGGATTTACCCACCAACCCCGATTTATTGCAGCAACGCATCGGCAGACTGGATCGTATCGGTCAAAAACACGTGATTCAAATACATATCCCGTACCTTGAAAACACCCCGCAACACAGTCTGTATCGATGGTATGACGAAGGACTTAATGCCTTTCGCAGCAATAATTCAGCCGCCCAAGCGGTTGCCGATAAACTGCAAGATCAACTAAAAGACATCTTGGACAACAACCATCAAGCGGATATTGATGCGTTTATTGCCAAAACCCAGGCACTGAGTGCAGAAATTGAGGCGCAATTACACAATGGCCGCGACCAATTATTGGAATTAAACTCCTGTCGTAAAGAATTATCCGACGAACTCATTGACCAGATAAACAGCTATGAACATGAAGGCGCACTTTGGCCTTATATGGAAAATGTCTTTGAATGCTATGGCGTTGATACCGAGTTTCATTCGGCAGATTGCTTTATTGTTCGCCCCAGCGATCACATGCGGGTGTCTCACTTCCCGGCTTTATCTGAAGATGGCGTAACCGTTACCGGAAATCGCCAACTTGCCTTGGCGCGTGAAGAGCTGCAATTTCTGACTTGGGAACACCCCATCGTTACCTCGGCCATAGACTTGGTACTATCCAGTGAAACCGGCAATGCAGCAATCAGCGTCATCAGGCATCCCGAGCTAAAAGCGGGGCAATTTTTACTGGAATGCTTGTTTATTGTTGAATGCAGCGCACCGGCTGAATTACAAATCGGCCGGTTTCTTCCGCCTACGCCGATTCGGGTATTAATTAATCAACATCAACAAGATGTAACGGAAACCATAGAGCATCGTAGTTTATTGGAAACCGGCAAAAAGTTTGATAAACAACAAATCATCGCCTTTTTAAATAATCAGCGCGTGCCCATCACCAAACTGTTGGCGGCCGCAGAATTAAAAGCCAAAGCCGATATGCAAGATCTGATTGATGAAGCCACCAACGCCATGCTTGAATCACTCACCACCGAAATAAAACGCCTGGTTCGACTTAAAAAAGTCAACCCGACCATTAAAACCGAAGAAATTGAACAGCTTAAAGACCGAACCATGCTGGCCCATGAAAATATTCAGGTCGCCCATTTACGCTTGGACGCTGTGCGTTTCATCATTACCAGTTGAGTATTGCCATGTTAAATATCGGTAAAATTAATACCTTAAACGTCGTTAAAAAACAGGGGCCAGACGTCTATCTGGACAACGGCACCTCCGCCAAAGTATTGCTGGCAGATAAAAAACCGCCTGAAAACTGTCAGGTAGGCGATGCCCTGGATGTCTTTGTCTATGTGGATTCAGAAGGCCATCTGGCAGCAACTACCAAAACACCCTTGGCACAAGTGGATGATATTGCCTGGTTAAAAGTCGTCTCGCTTAATTATGTAGGCGCTTTTTTGGATTGGGGTTTACCCAAAGATTTACTGGTTCCGTTTAGTGAGCAACACCACGAAATGGAAGTCGGTAAATCATATCTGGTTAAAGTGTTTCTTGATGACAAAAACCGCATTGCCGCCACCACTAAAATTGACCGCTTTATCGAAGATGAATCTGTCGATTTTGAAGTGGGTCAAAAAGTGTCATTAATTATCGCAGATAAAACCGAACTGGGTTTTAAAGCCATCGTTAATAATACCCACTGGGGCTTGCTGTATCAAAATGAACTGTTTCAACCCCTCAAAAGAGGCCAAAAGCTGGACGGTTACATTAAACAAATAAGAGAAGACGGCAAAATTGATCTTAATCTTAACCAACCCGGCTACGGCAAAGTGGTATCGCTAACCGATGACATCTTAAACAAACTAAAAGCCAACAATGGCTCGTTAATGTTAAGCGACAAAAGCCCGCCCGAAGCTATTTATGCCACCTTTGGCGTCAGTAAAAAAGTCTTTAAACAAGCCATTGGGGCGTTGTATAAAAAACAGTTAATCAGCATTGATAAAAACGGGATTACGTTGGTTTGATAAACCGTCACTAAAAAATTTAACAGTATTATTCGGTTGATTAGCGCAAGATTTATCTAATAAATTGCAGTAACAGAAATGAATTGTACTTTTGAGTCACATTAAATGTGTCTCAAAGTCACCTTTCAAGTACATTTAATTTGCGTTGCCAGTGTTTTTTATCGCCGACACCTTTATTGATATTATTAATTCTTTTCACCAACTGCCCACAGTTAAGCATTGTAGGAGCGGGTCATGCCCGCGATGAAGAAGCTAAAACTAAGCATTGCAGCCAAAATATCGCGGGCATGGCCCGCTCCTACGGTGTTATTGCACTTAACTGTGGGCAGTGACGCCGGAGCGTGGGAACGAGGCGGATTCTGGGGGATATTTTTTACGTGCTGCCTAATACTAATTTGTTAAAACCTGACCCACTCATAAATCTTGTTTTGAATACCCAAATTTATCTCGATTACGCAGCAACGACACCCATGGCACCCGAAGCGGCAGCCGCTATGGGGAAATGTTTAACCCTGGAAGGTGACTTTGCCAACCCGGCATCCTTGCAGCATGGTTTTGGCGAACGCGCCCATGCCTTAATTGAAGAAGCCCGGTCGGACATAGCGCATATTTTAAAGTGCAAAGCCAGTGATCTGGTTTTTACTTCAGGCGCAACGGAAGCCAACAACCTGGCTATCAAAGGCATTGCCCTTGGTGAATTTCCACGCGGGAGCATGGGAACCGGGCATAACCATATCATTACCTCGGCAACGGAACACAAAGCGGTATTGGATACTTGTAAATACCTTGAAGGACTGGGTTTTACCGTCACTTATTTAAGACCCGATCATCAGGGTATTATCAGCGTGGATGCTGTTTTGGCTGCACTGACTGACCAGACCCTTCTGGTGTCTTTAATGCACGTTAACAATGAGACCGGGGTTATTCAGGCTATTGATGCCATCGCCCATGCTCTTAAAGAGAAAAACCTGTTTTTTCATGTCGATGCCGCACAAAGCGCCGGCAAGATTAGTATTGACCTGACCCAAACGCCCATTGATTTATTATCCATTTCTGCCCATAAACTCTACGGCCCCAAAGGCATTGGCTGTCTGTATGTGCGTAATCGAAAGCAAATCCGGCTCACGCCCTTGATGCAGGGCGGCGGCCAAGAATACGGTCTTCGTCCCGGCACCTTACCCACGCATCAAATAGTCGGTATGGCGACGGCGCTTAAAATGGCGCACGACTTAATGAGCAGTGATTATCAACACAGCCAACACTTGGCGCAGCTATTAACGACTCAATTTATGCAACTTGATGGCGTCCAATTTAATGGTGATCAAGTGAATAAACTCCCCTCGATAATTAATGTCAGCTTTGCTGATGTCGGCGCTGATTCTTTACTGATTGCCTTAAGAAACCAACTCGCCATTGCTTCTGGTTCAGCCTGTAATACCGGCACCATTGAAGCTTCGCATGTATTACGAGGGATGGGCATCGAAGGTGACCGGCTGTATGGAGCCGTGCGTATCAGTTTGGGTCGCTACACCACGGAGGCCGACATCCAACAAGCAGGGCGACACGTGTGTGCCGCCGTGACCCATTTAAGACAACTGGCCTTGGAGTAAGGTAACAACATGCTTGGTAAAAAAGTTCTCAACAATACCTATTGGCACAGCAATTTAACCCCTTCCCAAGCTGAGGATGTGCAACAACACATCGCTGAAGCGGAAATCTTGGCCAACGTGCAGGCGGGTACTGATTACAATATTGTAAAATATGATAGCAACAGTCAGTCACTGTCTTTATTGTGGTATCCCGACTTTTTTAACAAGGCTTTTCCTGCCCTGGAAAAAAGTTATCGCATTAATCTGGATACTCAACGTGTTGAAAAACGCAGTTATCAAGCATCGTTAAATCCGCCCATTTTGCACCGTAAAGAATTATTTATTAGCCCGAATGATCCACATACCGCGCAATTTAAAGAGTTGACCGCCACTGCTGAACAACTGGGATTATTTGAAAATACCCTGCGTATCGGCTTTAAACAAGCCTGGGAAAAGCTGATTGCCGAAAAAGGCTTTCAACTGCTTGACCATCAATTTGTGCCAATAGGTAATGTGGAAGATCAGGATGATCAAGCCATTGAGACTAGCCCAAGCGCCGCTATTGCCAGGCATTTAACTGCACTGTCGCGCAGCAACTTGTCAGCACCGATGCAATGTCTGGCACGACACGGTTTTTTGGAAGGTAACTGGACGGTATTTGATTATGGTTGTGGCAGAGGCGATGATGTTCGTAACTTAACAGCCAACGCCATTACGGTGTCCGGTTGGGACCCGCATTATGCGCCGGAGCAACCCAAACAAGCTGCCGACATTGTTAATTTGGGCTTTGTTATTAATGTCATCGAAAGCTATCAAGAGCGTCTTGAAGCGTTATTGGGTGCTTACCAGTTAACCCGGCAAGTCTTGGTGGTATCGGCCATGCTGGTTAACCAAAATACCTTTAAAGGCCAGACCTTTAATGACGGCGTTATTACCCAGCGCAATACGTTTCAAAAATATTTTAGCCAAACCGAGTTAAAAGAATTCTTAAGCGAAGCCTTGGAGACACAAGCCATTCCGGTCGCTCCCGGCATCTTTTATATTTTTAAAGACCCGGATGCCGAACAACGCTTTTTGCTCAATCGGCAACGCAGTCACCATACGGTATTGCGCCTGGCCTATCGTTCAGCCAATCCCGCCTTACCGAAACTGTCGCGTAACGAAAAACACTATCTTGCCGCTCAACATCTGCTGGATCCGCTGTGGCAACAAACCCTGGAATTGGGACGGCTACCCGAAAAATCTGAAATTGAAAATCTGCTGGCACTGATACAACACTTTGGCACCACCAGTAAAGCCCTGGACTTTATGCTGGCGCAGTTTGATGAAACGTTATTGGCACAAGCACGGCAAAGCCGCATCAATGACTTGCTGACTTATTTTGCTTTGGAGACTTTTTCCAAACGCAAACCCTATAAACATCTGGAAGACACGCTACAAAAAGACCTCAAAGCCTTTTTTGGCGACTATCAAAATGCCATTGCCAGCGCGACCGCACTGTTATATCAAATCAGCAACGCAGAACTGATCGCCGCCGCGTGCCTGCAAGCTGCCGAACAAGGTCTGGGTTATCTTGATGACGAAGCCGCTTTATATCTCCCTACCGACAGGGTCGAACAACTCCCTGCCCTGCTCCGGATTTACAGTGGCTGTGCAACCGTTCTGTATGGTGACATCGAACAAACCGACGTCATCAAAATCCATAGCCAATCCGGCAAGCTTAGCTTAATGCGCTACGATGATTTTAAAAACCTGCCGTTACCGAGTTTACTTGAACGCGTAAAAATTAACCTGCGTACCCAGTCCTTTGATCTTTATCACTATGGCGAAGACTACAAACCGACTTATTTGTACTTAAAATCACGCATCATCAATGAAGAATTTTGCAATTATGCCGAACAATTAAGCTTTGATGAACACCTGCAAGCCTTAAATTTATTTGATTTAAGTGGCTATGGCCCCAGACCGGATCAGTTTTGGGAAATTTTCAACAAGACCCGCTGGGAAATTAACGGTTTTACCTTACTGCGCAGTCAAAGCATTCCAGACGTGGATGATCACTGCGGCCAAAACCTAACCTATCGGCAACTGCTTGAATGCGGCGAAACCCAACACACCACCGGCTTGGCCAATCGCCCCCAACAACCGGACAGTTATACCGCCCTGTATGAGCTGGCCACGCACATTCTTGATCCGGTGATTGACTACTTCGGCATGATTAAGCTGACCTATGGTTTTTGCTCGCATGAGTTGGGCAAACACATTAACAAACGGGTTGCCCCAAAGCTCGATCAACATGCCGCACACGAACTCAATTCCAAAAAGAACCTGATTTGTACTCGTTTGGGCGCAGCCATTGATTTTATCGTCGACGATGAAAACATGCGCGAAGTAGCCGACTGGGTGGCAGAAAACACCCCGTTTGACCGGCTGTATTTTTACGGCGAAGACCGGCCCATCCATGTCAGTTACGGCCCGGAACAAAAAGGCGAGTATATCGATTTGGTGATAACCGAAGCGGGAAAGCAAGTGCCAAAAAAACATAAAGGCACATTAACCCATGGATAAACAAACCATAGACACCTACAACCAAGAAGCTGAAAGCATTGCACAGTTACATGCGACGTTAACGCCGCACCGTATTTATGCATTAATTGACCGCTATTTTATCAAGCATGGGACAACGCTTGATGTGGGCTGTGGCATTGGCAGGGATACCCATTGGCTAACGCAACAAGGATATGCGGCAACCGGTGTGGATGCCTCGGAACACATGCTACAACAGGCTCAATCGTTATACCCCGATGAGCATTTTTTTCAAGATGCTTTGCCGGAACTCAACCAATCGGGTAAAGCGCAGTATCAAAATATTCTCTGCTCTGCCGTATTGATGCATTTAAGCGCGGTTGATTTAAAAACCGCCTGCCTTCGTTTACTGCAATTACTTAACGACCCCGGCTATTTAATCATCTCCTTTCGCGGCACCCATGAAACCGGTAACCGGGAAAAAGGCAAGCTTTATGAGACGATCAATATTGCCGACTTTTTAAAATTATTTGCAGAAAATAAATGCACCGTCTTGATACAGGAAAGTGAAACAGAAGCGTCAAGAAATTTGACCTGGCATAATTTTGTCATTAAAAAATAATTGGGTAGGGTGTGCATCGCGCACCACAACCACGCCAAAAAGAAACCCAATAGGCTACAGGTAGAAAACAATAATAGATTGTAGTGCAAATAAAACAGCTTAGTGGATGCGGTTTTAGGTGCGCGATGCGCACACTACAACTTGCGCTTAACTTAACGACATTGTTTTTAGCCGGTAAACAATCTTGCCTCAATAAAAAGCGGCATTAGGCAATAAAAATCGATCTGACTTACCCGCTAGCGCAATAAATCCGAAATGGCGATAGAAAGCCGCAGCAGAATCATCCTTTGCATCAACGACTATACCAACCACAGCCAAGCTATCGCTTGCCTGCTTTACTTTTAAACACGCCTCTGCCAACAAAATTGAACCTAAACCTTTACCTTGAAAGGCTTGATCGACCGCTAAACGGCCTATTAGTGCTACAGGTATTGGATATCGAGGGAGTTTCCGTGCCAATTTTTCCGGCAAGTCCGAACAATTAACACTGCCGGCACTTAATGTAAAAAAACCAGCCAGATGATTAATATCATCTTCCGGTGAAGCCACAAAGACCCTTGCAAGATCACGCTTCACATCCTGAACAGCATAACGTCGAATATAGCCATCAAGTGCAGAATGCCCGCAATTAAAATTTTTCGTATCCATTTTTCCGTCATGAGCCTGGATAAAATAGGCTATCAACGCTTAACCTGTAAATTGTGACGGTCGAAAGCTCGATTTAATGCAGCATTAGATTGTAGCGGCTTATCAAGTGCAGTAAGAAAAGCTTGAAAATCTACTGGCTCTAAAGTGATCGACTCATGTTCTTTAATGACCAGTTCTGCGGAAGATAAAGCGTGAGTCAACACAAATTCCGAAATACTTACATGTGCATAGGCCGCTGCTTTATCAAGCATCTGTCGAGTATAATTATCGCATCGAATATTAAGTCGGTTTTCTTTAATGATTGTTTGATTCATCGTTAATCTCCAAAAAAACATAGTTTATTGTGCACCGCTTGTACGGACATTGCAAGTCTTTCTGACGACGCAGTTAGATTAGCGATTAGATCAGTAATGCCGATAGGAATGCTTTCAAGCAGACAAGGTTCGATTCGGGAAGGGGTTTCTATAGAGAGTGGCATGCCGATATAAAAATGTTGCAACACATTGTTTTTAATTGTTTAATTATACTATTAATTTTAATTTGTGCCGATCTTTTTACCGATACTGCCAATAAACTTGGAGCATTGTTTTAATTGATTTTTATCACTAAAAACAAGAACCAGGTGCCGATATCAAATGAACAGGTGGAAAATTGGCTTTGCGATTTTTGATTTTGCTAATTCCTAAGCAATGTGCATGAAATAACTTAGGCATCTTGCTCCCTCTCCCTCTGGGCATAAGTATCTAGGCTACCAACTAAGGCGGGACACTGAGCAGAAGAATGATTCGCCAAGTACCAAAAAGTCCGTCATTCCGGCAGGGAGAGCGAAGCGAGGGTTGACCGGAATCCAGTTGCCATGGATGGCAATTACAAAGCATATAATTAATTGATTTATAGACACTTCGATTTGTCGGGTTACGTTGTCGCTAACCTACGCGACTAACATTGCAAATTACGACGTGCAATAGGGGTAGAAAATTTTCTACCCCTACGGATTTCCCTTGATATTGCCATCAGAATTGCGCCATTCGGTATTTACAGAGCTTCCAAATACCGTAGGGGCAGAAGATTTTCTGCCCGATGTTAAGCGGCGTGTCATCAGGATACAAGAACCTGTTACGCCATCAATCTTGATATTGAAATGGAGACGAGTACCGGCAAGACTTATTGCTATATCAAAACCCTCTTTGAACTGAATAAACGCTATGGCTGGAGCAAGTTTAGGCTACCAACTTAACGCAGGACATAATCGAGACTTAACCTCAAGCTGTCCCGTCTTAGTTGGTAGCCAAGATTTTCTGCTCACTGTTATTGATGATTGTCTCGTGGATCAAATAATGCTATCCAAAAACCTGTATCAGCAATAATCATTCATTGCTCCATAGATGCTGTTTGTAATCCTCTGATAATTTACCATCACCGCCTTCCATGCACCCTAAAAGCCCGACTTCTTCCAACACTTGTAACACTCGCGCTCCTTCGGTTAGTTGATTTGATAGGGTTTGTTGACGTGATTCAAACCGTTTAGCTTGTCGCCGCGCTAATTTGGTTTTTAAAAATCCAACAAAGTCGGCTACTTCTTGCTGTTCTTGTTCTGGCAAGGTCAAGATTTCTGCGGTAATGTCTTGGGCTGATAAATTCATAGTACGTACTCCTGTGCGCTTTAATATAATAGTGTGTTTTGATGCTTGGAATGCCGGGATTACCCTATTGCTTGAACACAGCCTATAACCTTTGGATTATTAAATCTGACATAATCCTTCTTCTGGTTCCCAAGCTCCAGCTTCGCGAGATTGGAAGCTGGAGCTTCCAGGTCTACATTCCCCAAGCTGGAGCTTGGGAACGAGTACAACCACGACCGAAACATTTGAAGTCTTCAATAACTTTCAAAACATGAGCGACAACAATGCCGTTAAGTTAAGCGCAAGTTGTTTAAAAAACTGGAGTGCAATCGCTTCAGCTATTGCCTGTAAAAACAGTTAAAGCTATTTTACTCCAGTCGCAGTATTATATTATTACGATGCTTAACTGTGGGCAATGATGCCGGAGCGTGGGAACGATAGGGGTTATTTATTAAGAGTTACCTAAGTTATCAACCACTAATTCTAAACCCACAACACGATCAAAATGTTTGACATTACCCGTAGCCAAGTGCATTTTATTTGCCAAGGCCATCGCTGCTATAAATAAATCTTCAGCCTCAATTAACAAGCCTTTCTTTTTCAAATCTTGATAAATAGTAGCCGCCTGTTCTGCACAATCACTATCAAAATCCAGTATGCTCATATTGTTAAACATGGCTTTCCAATAAGCATCTTCGTCCTGATTATCACCGCGTAATAATTCATACACCGTAATACTGGATACAGCCAATTGGTAAGGTTTTATCGTTAACTGATACAAAAACGTTTTATCTTTATCAGCTTTCTTGGCGCGTTTATGAGCAATTAATACATTGGTATCGAGGCAAATTATTTCCATTGTTGAAAATGCCGTCTTTTTTCTTCAATAGCACTATATTCGTCATCCGACATTTCCGGACTATCAAGTAAAAATTGTTGAAATGCAGTGCGTAACGAGATGTCATCATCTAAAGGCACAATGGTTAATTCAACACGTTTCGCATAAAAACCTTCAGGCACATGAATGTGTATAACACCATTCACAACGTCAGCGTATTGTTTTATCGGGTTTAAATTCATCATTGAAGCTCTCCCATGGATGGGGAGCGACCCCCCAGCCGGATTGTGTAACGAAGT
>JBAXTQ010000072.1:0-15338 GCA_037130115.1 Methylococcaceae bacterium | reverse complement strand
ACAACCTATTGTTACTCTTTCTGGGTTCACCGTGATTGTTCATAGTCAAAAGTGTCCCGCCTTAAGTTGGTAGCCGGGTTTTTAGGTAACTCGCAATAAATAACACCCCAATCATTGCCTGACTCTGGGAGCACCACCGATTTAATGATTCCTACAACGCTGTGTACGAAGCGTGTGCAGACTATAAAGTGGAAGATTATTTATTGCGGACTGCCTAAAGGCCGGAGTACAAACCTGGGTTTGCACTCCAAATTGGGTGCTTATTTATTGCGAGTTGCCTTGCTTGGCTTTTTATACGGCAAGCGAGGTTATAAAAACATTCCACCCTCTCTTGGTTTTTACTGTCTTTTTAGGCTTGTGATGCCATAGGCGGTTTTACTAATGCGACTATTTTATGTACCTTGCCATGAAAGATGATGAAGCCTTTGATTATTTAATTGGGATGCTTTACGAAACGGTGATGGCTCCCGATCTTTGGCAAGAAGCGGTAGCGCTTTGTTGGTGTTATGTGGATAGCGCAGATGGCCATTTGTTAATGAAGAATACGGTTAACCCTGCACTGATTATCTCGATATTGAAGGGAATAGAACTCTCAGATGACGTTATTAGCACTTATGTGAATTGCTTTAACCCCCTTGATCTTAGTCAACATAGTAAAAGCGGACTAACGGCTATTGAAATTTCTCAGCCTCATCCTGCCCGGTATTTTGGTGATCATAACCCGTTTTATCGGCATTTTTTTCTTAACCAATGTGCGCCCTTATTAGTCAATACTTGGCTTGATAACAATCAACTTCACTACGCCCGGCGTTTTAGTTGTCATTTGCAAAAAGCCTTGCGACTGCAAAATTACACGGATAACTTACACCGTCAAATCAAGCTGTGTACTATAGCGATTGATACGTTTACAGTGCCTATGCTGATTGTTGATGGCAGGGGATTAATTGTTCATTTAAACAGCGGGGCAATGGATTTGCTGGATTGCGGGCTTAACGGCTTGATTATTAAGACCGGTTATTTGACTAAAAACCAGAATGCCAATAAAGGTAGGTTGGCCGCTTTAATAACCGATGCCACTAGTGCTCCTGCGCTGGGTGGCGCGATGTTTTTGAACAGTAATAATGCCTTGCAAGTATTTATTACACCGTTAGTGGCTGAGACGTCAATTGACTCTGGCTTGCAAAAGGCATTAGCGCTGATTTTTGTGATAGACACGACTAAAAGCCAGAGCTTATCGACGCTTAACTTATTGGGTAAGCTTTATGGTTTTTCATCGGCCGAATTGAAAGTGGCCGCCGCTTTATTATCGGGAAAATCGCCGGAAGAATATTCTCGACAGAACGACGCATCAATTAATACCGTACGTTCTCAGTTGAAAGCGTTATTCAGAAAAACGGGCGCTCGTGGACAATCAGAATTATTGGTTTTGCTGAGCAGAATACCTCCGTTGCGGGACTGATAGCGAAAAGTCGTTGCGTGATTCTGGCGCATCACGGCTCAATTTGATGCTTTTACGAAGGGCCTTGTTTTGAGGAAATAATTACGCTCGGTTTCCCAAAGGCGGTTGCTTTTAGATAACGATGTCCGTGTTCTATAGGGGCAATCCCTTGCGGTTGCCCTGATCACATCGTGGCGTTAAAGAGCCATGTAGAAGTAAAGCGACATTCAATCACCCTCACCCCTGCCCTCTCCCGGAGGGAGAGGGCGCTTAATGTTGCTTTACTTCTAAGCCACTCTATAAAAGGGCAGGCGTAAAGCCAAACCCCTACGAAAAAAAAATGCGAGACTGGAAGCTGGAGCTTCCAAGCCTGCATTCCCAAGCCGGAGCTTGGGAACGAGTAAAAAAAACCACCCAGGTTTCCCAAAGGTGGTTGCTTTTAGGTAACGATATTCGTGTTCTGTAGGGGCAATCCCTTGCGGTTGCCTTGAATCACATCGTGGCGTTAAAGGGCAAACGTAAAGCCAGCACCTACGAAAAAAAATGAGCTGATTCCCAAGCTCCAGCTCTCGTCGTTATACACAAATGTCACAAATCCCGTCATTCCGGCATCATTGCTGGAATGACGAGTTTTCTGTACGCACGTACCAGCTTTCTGTGCGCACGGCCAATCCTTCTGTACGCGCATCCAAGTCAGTCTTCCGTACGTGCGTCCAAGTCTTCCGTACGTGCGTCCAAGCCATCCGGAGAAATACGATCCTCTGGAGGGCTTACCAGCTATGGGCTACGGGCATTTTATCCGGACCTTCTGGACGCGCGTCTGGAAGGCTCGGTACTGCACTTTATGAGCGGGTTCCCAAGCTTCAGCGTGGGAATCCCGGAGCCGAAGCTCCAGCTTCGCGAGACTGGAAGCCGGAGCTTCCAGGTCTGCATTCCAAGCTGGAGCTTGGGAACGAGTATAAAAAAACCACCCGGGGCTCCCAAAGGTGATTGCTTTTAGGTAACGATATTCGTGTTCTGTAGGGGCAATCCCTTGCGGTTGCCCTAATCACATCGTGGCGTTAAAGGGCAGGCGTAAAGCCAGTCCCTACAAAAGAAAATTGCGAGACTGGAAGCTGGAGCTTGGGTATGAGTAAAAAATATCGCGGGCATGGCCCGCTCCTACGGTGTTATTGTACTTAATTTAATAGCAGCGACGCCGGAGCATGGGAATGAGGGTTGAGCTGGTTCCCAAGCTCCAGCTTGGGAACCCCGAAGCCGAAGCTCCAGCTTCGCAAGACTGGAAGCTGGAGCTTCCAAGTCTGCATTCCCAAGCCGGAGCTTGGGGACGAGTATAAAAGAGGGGGGGGGATTGAATAAGTAGGTGATCAAAAGTCTTTAAACAAAATAAATTACCGTCAACTTTATATAATCTGTTTGCTGCAAGCACTTTGTCATATTCAGAAATGTTAAAAGACTTTTGAACGATTACTTATAATTACGTTGGGGTGGGGGAACTAGAACTATCGAGGGTTTTATCGTTTCCACAGTTCGGCGTGGAACGATAGCTGTCTGGTGGAGATGCTTTTGAGCGTCAATGCGCCATCCACATCCAAGGGTTGATGACTTTTAAACCAACAGCCTCAAACGGCGACGTATCACGAGTTGCTACTGCGAAACCATGTGTCACAGCAATTGCAGCAATATATCCATCGGCAGTAGCAATAGCCTGTCCAGCAGTACGGGCACGAGCACGCAATGTTGCATAAGCTTGCGATGCCTGCTCATCGAAAAGCAGAATGCGTCCAGCGAATAATGGTAAAACTTGCTGCTCCAGGCTGGAAAAGAGTGTATCCCTGCGTTTACCCTCTGGCAGCACCGCGATACCAAAACGCAGTTCTGCAAGGCTAATTGTCGAGAGATACAGTGTTTCGATGACTTGTTCATCAATCCAAGAAAGTACGTTCTTATCGCAGGATGCTTTTAAAGGCTCAGAAACGACGTTGGTATCCAGTAGAATCATTCAAAGCTCAACGGTTCATTAGGCAATTTATCACGCTCTATCTCAAGATCGACTCCGCCCACTTCAAGACCAATTTTGGCCAGCAAAGAACCCAGCTTAATTCGATTATCGGGTCTTACCGTATTATCCAAAATTGCCCTGATTTCAGCTTCTGTGCTATGGCCATGCATAGCGGCACGTACACGCAAGGCGCGATGTGTTTCATCAGATAAGTTGCGGACAGTGACAGATGCCATTGCTTACACCTCTTACGTTAAATATCAATGACGGCATTATAGTTTTATGATGTCATTTTGTATAGTGTCGTAAAACGACACCACTTAAATTGCTCGGCTCTTTGATTGCATCTTTAGCAAGTCAGCCCTTTTTTGTTTTGCACGTTCGGCATTTTCAATAGCTTCATTTTCTTTACGCAAACAATGCGCATCATAACGGCGCTTTGCCAATTGCGCCTTGGCGTTTTTTTGCGCCTGGATAACTGACGGCTCTTTATCTATGGGTGCTGGCAGTGGCATCATAATAATACAGTCTACCGGACAGGGCGCAATACAAAGCTCACAGCCGGTGCATTCCGAAGCAATAACGGTATGCATAAATTTTGCTGCCCCTAAAATGGCATCAACAGGACACGCGGCGATACATTTAACGCAGCCGATACAGTCTTTCTCAATTATAAATGCCACACTTTTAGGCTTGTGCAGGCCAAATTGTGGATTAAGGGGTTTGGGGTTAACGTTTAACAAATGCGCCAACGCAATAATGCCCTCATCACCACCCGGCGGACATTGATTAATGTCCGCTGTTCCTGATGCTATTGCTTCAGCATAAGGACGACAACCCTGAAAGCCGCATTGTTTGCATTGGGTCTGCGGCAAAATTGCATTTATTTGATCGATCACAATAGGGATTTTAGCCTTGAATTTTGCGGGTATAAATAACCGGCCATTGTTACATTTATTCAATATAAATAATATCTCAATTAGCAAACCCGATGAAACAGAGGAACGCGCATGAAATAACTTGGCCATTTTGCCCCTCACCTCAACCCTCTCCCAATTATTGCCTGACTCTGGGAGCACCACCGACCTAATGATTCCTACAATGCTGTGTATGAAGCGTGTGGAGACTATAAACTGGGGGCTTATTATTGCGAGTAGCCTAAAGGCCGGAGTACAAACCTAGGTTTGCACTCCAAATTGTCAAGGTGTCGAGCACGTCACTGCGCTTAAGTTAAGTGTGTGGAGACATAAATTGTGGGCTTATTTATTGCGAGTAGCCTTATTGGCTCTTACTAAACAAGCTTTTAAGTTTAGTCAGTTGACTTTTAGCCGGACTCACTGGTAATTGCACCTCTGGAGCAGGCTGAATTTTCACTTCATCCTGTTTTGGTTCTTCCGGCAGCTTATCTATGTCACCAAAAAAGTATTTTTTATTTCTAAACGGGTTTTTAGCTGCACTCAACGGCAACGTTTCTACGGTCACTGTCACTGGCGCTGGCTGAATTTTTTCCTCAACTTGTTTTATTTCAACAACATCGGGAGCGGCCTTAATGGGTTCCGGGCTCGTTTTTCCAAACAGGTTTTTAAGTTTTCCAAATTGGCCTTTAGCGGCAGTCACTGATGGTTGTTCGACTACCAAAGGCACAGGTTGAATTTCCGGTTTATGCTGTTTTATTTCAACAACTTCGGGCGCGGCCTTAATGGGTTCCTGGCTCTTTTTTCCAAATAGGTTTGTAAGTTTTCCAAATTGACTTTTAGCGGCAGTCACTGGCGGTTGTTCAGCTACCACTGGCGGTTGTTCGACGACCAAAGGTGCAGACTGAATCTCCGGCGTTTCCTTTTTTATTTCAGCAACTTCGGGCGCGGCCTTAACGGGCTCTTGGCTCTTTTTTCCAAACAGATTTGTAAGTTTCCCTGTTACTCCAGCCATTTTTTCTTTAACAGGAATCACTGGCGGTTGCTCGATAACGGCGGCTGCGGGTACAGGTGCAGGTACGACTACTGGCGGGATTTCTTCAGGCGCTTGTTTTAATTCAATAACTGTTTCTTGTTCAATCGGCTTTATCGGTGCTGGCTGTGGCGGTGCTGGTACTTTAACGGGTTCGACGGGTTTGGTCTGTTCCAGTTGGATAATCAGAGCCTCTTTAGCCGTTAATTTTTCTTCCAGTTGCGCTATCTGCTGCCGGGTATTAACCAACTCCAGGGCTTGTTGCTCCAGTTCGGTAAGACGCGCCAATTCAGACAGGTGTTTTTCCAGGGTTTGAGATAAAACCTGTTGCGCTTGCGCCTGCTGCTGTTGCAGCGTGGATTTTTGCTCTTCAAGCGTTTGTTCCAGTTTGGCGAACTGACTGGTTTGGGTGGCCAAAGTTGCTTGCAAGGTGTCAATTACCGCTTCTTTCTCAAGCCGTTTTACCGTTTCATCCTGATAAGATTGTTGCAGTTGGGATTTGGCTTGCTGTTCACTACGCAGACGGGTTGTTAACAGGTTAATCACCCTATCGTGTTGTTGCCACAAATCTTCAGCATTAAGGTCACCCATGACCGGTAACGGGCGCTCGCCAAGGTCAAAGCTGGTTGCCAGGGTTTGAATAATCTCGGCAATCTGCTTATTGCGCAGGGAAAGTTGCTCTTCAGCTTTTACAGCTCGCTCTGCTTCATGTTGAGCCAACTGCCGGTCTTTTTGCATTTGCTCGGTATTAGCCGCTAATTCGCCCTGCATTTGCTGCATTTGTTGTTGCACGGCATTCAGTTCGGCATTGAGTTTATCCTGCATTTCAATACGCGCTTTTTCGCTGGCGACATTCTTTTTCTTTAACGAGGCAATCTTAATGCTGTAAATACTGGCGGTCAGCAACCAGACGACGACTGCCACTGCCCCGGCGTAAACAGGATTGGCAAGCGTCAGTAGAGTCCATTCAGAAAAAAGGGCTTTAATAATAGGTAAGTAAGTTTCCATAAGTACGTTTCTCAATAAAAAATGACGGTAATCTGTTGGTTGTATGGGTACAAAATTTTTAAATCATCACCTTATACAATAAGTTGCGATGATTGCCAAAAATAAATAGATTGTTATAGCGGCGGCTTTAGCAGCTATTCAGCCCACCCTATTTGTAAAAGAGGGGTTAGGGGAGATTTTATTAGATATAGAGCCATGTAGAAGTAAAGCGACATTCGATCACCCTCACCCCAGCCCTCTCCCGGAGGGAGAGGGAGCTTAATGTTGCTTTACTTCTAAGTCACTCTATAAGTCCCGACTCCGGGAACGCTGAACCCCAGCTCGGCGTAGTTACCAACCTGCCGTAATCGACCTGATTATCCCGTGCCGAGCTGGGGCTCGGCGTTCCCGGAAAGCTATCTTGTTCGACTGTCACAAATACCAGCCCTTCAAAGGATGTTATCTGTCCCGTCTTAAGATGTTAGCCAAAAAGAGAGGGCATAAATCTTACACATTAAAATTCAATGCCTTGCTCGGCTTTTATTCCCTGCTGAAAAGCATGTTTTATCATGGTCATTTCGGTGACCGTGTCCGCAATTTCTATCACTTCCGGTGCCGCATTACGGCCGGTCATGATTAAATGCAGCCAGGATGGTTTTTCATTGCGAATAAAATCGGCAACTTCCTGGCCGGAAATCCACCCATAGCCGCAACAATAATTAATCTCGTCCAACAAAACGACATCAAACTCTTCGGAAAGCATTTTCTGCTTACTCAGCTCCCATATTTCCCGACTGGTTTTAATATCCTGTTCAGGATTCTTGGTATCCCAGGTAAAGCCGTCGCCCAACGAATGCCATTCAATATTATCAAAACGTTCTGCGGCTTTTTGTTCGCCCGTTTGCCATTGCCCTTTAATATACTGGATAACACAGACTTTCATATCCCAGCCGGCGGCACGAAAAACCATGCCTAAGGCGCTGGAAGACTTGCCTTTGCCCTCGCCGGTATTAACAACAACCAACCCTCTTCGTCTATCTCTTGATTTCATAAACCATTCCGTAATTTGATTAAGTAGAAACGTAAGTATTCAAGCCCAGCGCTTTGCTCTCCTCCTTTAAAAAAGAGGACAGAGGGGGATTTATTTAAAAAATCTCCCCTAACCCCTCTTTTTCAAAGAGGGGGACTGAATAGTTAAGTAGAAACAGGTCGCAACTTTTTTATAATGAACGCATTGATCGCTTTCAATCATGATAAAGTTACCCTATTCTTTACGCCATTCATTGTAACCTTAAAAAGCCATTATGACCGAAGCAACTGTTTTATTTTCTGACGCAAAAAAAGTTATTCCAGGTGGCGTTAATTCGCCAGTACGCTCTTTTAGTGGTGTAGGCGGCACCCCGGTTTTTATTGACCATGCCAGTGGCGCTTATATCTATGACAGTTCGGGCAGTCAATATATTGATTATGTGGGCTCTTGGGGGCCGATGATTTTAGGTCATGCTCATCCTGAGGTGATTGCTGCGGTTAAACAAGCTGCTGACAAAGGTCTGAGTTTTGGCGCACCGACAGAAATTGAAACACTCATGGCGCAGCGGGTTTGTGAATTGGTGCCCTCTATTGAGTTGGTCAGAATGGTTAGTTCCGGCACCGAAGCCACAATGAGCGCCATTCGTTTAGCCAGAGGTTACACCTGTCGGGATAAAATCGTTAAATTTGAAGGCTGTTATCACGGTCATTCCGATTCCTTATTGGTTAAAGCCGGCTCAGGTGCCTTAACTTTCGGCGTGCCCAGTTCACCGGGTGTGCCTGCCTCGGTTGCCGCCGACACCCTGACCTTAACCTATAACGATAGCGAGTCGGTTAACGCTTTGTTTGCCGAGATCGGTGAACAAATCGCCTGTATTATTGTTGAACCCGTTGCCGGTAATATGAATTGCATTCCGCCGACCCCCGGTTTTTTGGAAACGTTGCGTCAAGTTTGCGACGATTACGGCAGTGTCCTGATTTTTGATGAAGTGATGACCGGATTTAGGGTCGGTCTACAGGGTGCGCAAGGGGTTTATGGCGTCAAACCCGATTTAACCACGTTAGGTAAAATTATTGGCGGCGGCATGCCGGTCGGCGCTTTTGGCGGGCAACGTAAAATTATGGAACATCTCGCCCCGCTTGGGCCGGTTTATCAGGCAGGTACTTTGTCCGGTAATCCTGTTGCCATGGCGGCCGGACTAAAAACACTGGAATTAATCGCCCAACCCGGCTTTTATGAAGCATTAGCTGCAAAAACCGAAAAGCTGACCACCGGCTTAAAAGAACGCGCCCATCAAGCCGGCATTGCTTTGACCACCAATCATGTGGGCGGTATGTTTGGCGTGTTTTTTAGCGCAGAATCGCAAGTGACGAGCTTTGCCCAGGTTATGCACTGTGATCAGGTTTTATTTAAGCGCTTTTTTCATGCCATGCTGGAGGCCGGTATCTATCTGGCACCGTCGGCGTTTGAAGCCGGTTTTGTTTCAGCGGCGCATACTGATAACGATCTGGAAAAAACCCTGGATAGTGCTGAAGCCATCTTTAAGCATTTATAAGCCGGTTGGAAAATGGATTTTATCAACAACCTGTCTCCCCTGTTGGTTGGTTTTTGTGGTTTGTTGGCAGGTGCATTATTAATGCGCCTGCTCAATGGCCAGGACAAAGCCGCTATTGCCAAACTCTTAACCGACCTTGCCGTATCCGATGAAAAGCTCAAGCAGTTTCAAAACAAGGACTCTGAATTCAGACAGTTGCAACAACTCTATGTAGAGTCAAAAACCAAAAATGCCGAATTGCAAACGCGCATGTCCGAGCAGGTAAAAAACGCGGAAGAAAAATTAACGCTATTAAAAGATGCAGAGATTCGGCTTAATAATCAGTTTGAGAACCTGGCCGGTAAAATTTTCGATGAACGTAACCGCCAATTTACCGAGCACAATAAAACCAGTCTGGATCATATTGTCAGGCCGTTGCGCGAGCAGTTGGGTGAATTTAAACAACGCATAGAAACGGTTTATGACAACGAAAACAAAGACCGCAGCTCCCTGCGCGAAGAAATTATTTCGTTACGGCGTGATACCGCGCAAATGAATCAGGAAGCGCTTAACCTGACCCGTGCCTTAAAAGGCGATAAAAAAACCCAAGGTAATTGGGGCGAAATGATATTGGAAACGGTTCTGGAAAAGTCGGGACTGCGAAAAGGCATAGAGTACGAAACTCAGGGTGCGTTTCGGGATGAAGACAACAAGCTCTTTAAGCCTGATGTGATTGTTCGTTTACCTGAAGACAAAGATATTATTATCGATTCAAAAGTGTCCTTGGTCGCTTATGAATTGCACTGTTCAACCGACGATGAGGCAGAAAGTGTAGCGGCGTTAAAACAGCATACTGAAGCCGTACGCTCACACATAAAAGGCCTGAGTGCCAAAGATTACTCCGGTCTGAAAGGTTTGCGAACGCTGGATTTTGTACTGTTGTTTATGCCGATAGAAGCGGCTTTTATCGCCGCGTTTCAGGCGGATGAACGTTTATTTACCGATGCCTTTGAGCATAAAATAATCATCGTCACGCCCACTACGTTACTGGCGACGCTACGCACCATCGAAAATATCTGGCGCTATGAGCGTCAGAACGAAAACGCCAGAGCGATAGCCGATAAAGCCGGTATTGTTTATGACAAAATACGCGGTTTTGTAGAGGATCTGGATAAGCTGGGCAAACAATTAAGCACTGTCCACACGACTTACGATGGCGTTATGAACAAATTAACCCGGGGCAACGGCAATTTAATCCGCCAAGCCAGCAGCTTTGTTGATCTGGGCGTCAAGGTTAAAAAAACCATGCCCAAAAATATAACTGAACAGGCCGGGGTTGAGATTGATGCAAATGATTCTATCAAATCATAGCTAAGACCAGACAGCTAAACTAATGACGAGCTATAGTCGCGACGTGGGCGTCGCTCCCACCGTGGGAGCGACGCCCACGTCGCGACTAACGAAAATATCTTGATTTATCCGGGGTTGCCTCAGTTAAGTAGGGGGCGCATCGCGCACCACAACCATGCCAGAGATTTTAGGTGCGCGATGCGCACCCTACCACTTATTTATTGCGGGTTGCCTGAGGTTATTTCTGGTTGTTTGGGCATGTTTTGCAACCAACTATTAACTTCATGCATATTTTCGTCACTTATCAAGCCGGTAGCCGTCAAAAAACGCATTTTATTTTTTATATAGCCGTACTTTGCCTGTGATAAATCTCTTTTGACTTTAAATTCGCCTTTTTGGGCATTTAATACATCACTAATGGTTTGAACGCCATAGCTAAAGCCACTTTCCATGGATTCCCTGGATTTAATGGCTGAATCCAAGGCTTTACGGGTTGCGCTGATGCGTCTGACACTGGCATTGGAACTCAAGAAGGAATCACTGGTTTCTTTAATCAAGGCGCGAATTTTGGCTTCATTTTCATATTTGCTCATAGACAATTTATGTTGCGCTTCAAACATGCGATTAGTGGTTGTTCCACCGGTAAATAAAGGAATGGTCACGTTTATTGCGGCTACCTGGGTTTCGTAGTTACTGCCTAAATTGATGCTTTGATAGCCGGTGTTGGTTGCATTGTAATTTAATTGCATGTCAACGACGGGCAGATACCTTGATTTTTGTACGGCAACATTATCACCTGCCGCAGCTATGGCACTGAGTTGCGCAGCCAAGGTCGGATTTTCGCTTTTAGCGACTTCAATCCAGTCCGCCAGAGCGCCATCCAGTTTTTTGTAGTCTATTTCATCACGCAATTTATAAAGCGCTACCGGTTCGGTATTGGTTAATTCTTTTAAACTTTCCCGGGCGGTAACCAATGCTGTTTCTGCTTCAATTTCAGTGGCGTTTATCTGATCCAGTCGGGCTTCTACTTCATACAAATCCGTTATTAACACCATTTGCTTGGCATACAGTTTTTGGACTTGCTCCAGCTGTTTCCGGGTACTGTCTTTTTCGGCTTGAAGATAATACAACTGATCTTCGGCTTCGAGCACATCAAAATATTTTTTGACCACATTAAGCATCAAGGTATGCTGTGCTTCAATATTTTCTGACGCGTACTGGTTTTCAATTTCCTGGGCACGCCGCCAGTCCCAAAACTTGGCAAAATCGAGCACGGTTTGAGTTAATGAAACGGTATAACGGGTACCCGTATAATTAGTGGTACAGGGTGGCTTACTACAAGCAATGTTGGGTGTACCAGACGTTTGACTGTTTTTTGACCAATTGGTATTGGCACTTATTTGAGGCAACATTTGACCCAGCGCCTGACCTTTTTGCGCAGCGCCTATTTCAACTTTTAATGCCGCCGTTTGTAATTGCGGATCTGCATCCAGGGCTTGCTGATAAATGCTTAGCAAATCTTCTGCCCTGGCTGTACCCGCTTGCGCAAGAATCAGGCAGGCGATGAGTAATTTTAGTTTTTTCATGATGCCTTAGTCTTCTATAAAGGCGCGTGCAAAAGCGTTGGTAATGGGCTGCATCAGATATTCAAAGACGGTTCTTTCGCCGGTATTAATCAGTACTTCGGCGGGCATTCCGGGCAGTAATTCCATATCGCCCAATTTTAAAGTACTGTCTGCCGTTAATTCTATTTGCGCCAAATAATAAGGCATTCCGGTTTTTTCGTCAGTTAACCGGTCTGCTGACAAATTAATGACTTTGCCTTGCATCTTGGGTGTCAATGCCTGTTTAAAGGCGCTAAAGCGGACTTCTGCAACCAGGCCGGCTCTAACTCTGTCAATGTCCATCGGCGACACTTGGGCATCGATGATTAACTCTTCTTGCTGCGGAACAATGTCGAGGATGGGTTTGCCGGGTGATATAACGCCACCCACGTTATGCACGGACAACCCCAAGACCCGACCGTTGGCGGGTGATTTTACTTCGGTTCGAGTGACTTTATCCCGGGTTGCTACCAGGCGCTGAGACACGTCGTAAAGTTCTGCCTGTGCTTCACCCAGTTTACCGGCGACGTCTTCCTGAAATTGTTTTTGCAGTTGTAGAATCTGCAATTTCGTTTCGCCGATCTGAATTTCATTACCGGCAATTTCAGAACTTAAAGCCGCGACTTCACCGGTGACCTGTTCGTAATTACGCTCAATATCACGTAATCGTTGTTTGTCAGCAAAACCTTCGGCCAATAATTCTTTTAAGTCTTTAACTTCATCACCATAAGAAGTCATCAAGGCCTGCTTGCTGGTTCGCTGGCCTTGCAAACCTTGTATTTTTGATCCTAACTGAGTGATTCTTTGATTTAAAACTGAAATCTCACCTTGATGTGCGCTTTTTCTGGCAGTAAATAACTGGGTCTCGCCTTGCCTGGCTTCGGCAATATGGGGGTCAGACAGGTCTTGCAAGGCATCTGGAAAGCTGATGTGGTTTTGTTGATCTCGTTCTGCAATCAGCCGGGCAATTTGCGCTGACAAGGTGATGTATTGACCGCGAATAATTTCCAGTTGCGCCTTAACTTCGGTGCCGTCCAGTATCAGTAATACATCATTTTCTTGCACCACATCGCCATCTTTGGCAAGCAGTTTGCTGACTATGCCGCCATCCAGATGTTGTACGGTTTTTCTATGTGATTTTACGGTCACATAACCGGGTGCCAAGGCGGCGCTATCTATGGGTGCCAAATAACCCCAGGTTCCCAGTATTCCAAAAGTGCCTATCAGAATAATAACGCCGATAGTTCGAATGGATCGGTCATCAATAATCAGGGGAATTTTTGTTTTAGTCGTCATTTGTGCAAGCGCTTCTTTCATGTCTGTTTATGCCTGTGTAGTTAGCGTGCCCGCAGTCGCTTGCGTGGGCTGTGCGGCTGAAGCAGCCATTTGTTGCTTTTGAAAATGCGCCATCACGTCTGCCTTGGGGCCATAAATGGTAACCAGTCCGTCATTTAAAACAAGTAGCTTGTCTACATTTGCCAGCACATTATTACGATGGGTTATAACAATCACCGTGGCTCTTTTATGTTTTAAGCGTTGGATAGCGTTACCCAAGGCAAATTCACCTTGCTCATCCAGATTTGAGTTTGGCTCGTCCAACACTACAATGACGGGGTCACCGTAGAGTGCTCTTGCCAAACCGATACGCTGACGCTGACCACCCGACAAGTTGCCGCCGGTCGCGCCTATGACGGTGTCGTAACCTTCCGGCAGGCGCAAGATCAGGTCATGTACATCGGCCATCTTGGCGGCGTTAACCACTTTATCAGGGTCTATTTCGCCAAAACGTGCGATATTTTCACTGACCGTGCCCTCAAACAGCTCTACATCCTGGGGTAAGTAGCCAATATAGGGCCCCAGTTCGTCGCGACTCCAGGCAAAGACATCCGCGCCATCCAAACGAATTTTTCCATTCGCGGTAGGCCAGATACCTAACAAAGCCCGGGCAAAAGTCGATTTTCCTGCGCCACTGGGCCCAACTACGCCAACCACGTCACCTTTGGCAATTGTCAGGCTAATGCCTTTTAATACCGCTGTTTTTGCACCCGGCGGAACCACAACGGCCGCTTCTATCTGGAAACTGCCCTCCGGTGCCGGCAAGGTCATTTTATCGGCGTCTGCAGGTATCTGGATGAGCAACTCATTGAGGCGATGGTATTGGCCACGGGCAGTAATAAAACCTTTCCAGGTACCAATCATCATGTCGATGGGTGCCAACGCACGACCCAAAAGAATGGAACCGCCTATCATTAAGCCCGCCGTTATTTCATTTTCTATGACTAAATAAGCACCCAGACCCAAAATCAAGGATTGTGACGACAAGCGAATGACTTTTGACAGTCCGCTGATTAAGCCGGCGCGAGAGCTTGCAGTTGCTTGTAACAACAACACTTGTTGGGTTCCTTCCAGCCAGCGCGTTTGAATATTCCGCAACATGCCCATGGACTCAATAACTTCGGCGTTTCTCAGGTTTTTATTGACCAGGCCACGACCTGCCATCGCCAAGGTATTGGCTTCACCCAACAGTTTACCGGTGGATTTTTCCTGAATGATGGCGACAATAACCAGAATAATGGAAGTGCCTACAGCCGCCCACCCGTATAAAGGATGAAAAATAAACATAACAGCGATATAAACCGGCATCCACGGCACATCAAAAAAGGCAAACAGACCGTTACCGGTCATAAATTGCCTTAATGAAGTCAAGTCATCAAGGGGTTGCGAGCTTGCCCTTTGTCCACCGGTATAAAGCGATTGTTTATAAGCTACCTGAAACAACCGTTCATTGAGTAATGTCTCCAGGCGTGAACTGACTCTGACCAGTATCTGCGAGCGCACCCATTCCAGAGCGCCCATCGTCAAAAACAGCACGATGACTATCAAAGTCAGCATGAGCAGGGTTGACCGGTTTCCGGTAGGGACAACGCGATCGTATAATTGCAGCATGTAAATGGTTGGAACCAGTTGCAACAAATTAATAACCATACTAAATCCGGCAGCTGATATAAAAGCCCCTTTACACAGTTTTAATGCTTCTTCCAGATCAGACTTATTCGCTTTTTTCATGGGTACTACTTTCGAAAATTCAGATTTATTTTTTTAATTGTCTCACATCTTTCTGTTAATTTACTCTTGTTATAAAAATTTTGGCTATATCCAAAAATGAATATACCCAATTTTCACAGGACTTCTGTTCATTTATAAGACGTAAAAATAGGTGCATAGCTCTAACTACACTGCTTGCGGTTAACAATAGCGTAAGCTGAATTATCGGATTAGGTTGCACCGATCCAAACTTGGTTTTCCGCATGCGTGGCCGCTCAGAGTATAAATGCTGCCGCACTAAAGATTCTGGTTGTAATATCTATGGTTCAAACAGGCTCTAATTTTGAAGCAATAAGGAAACATCCCGTTGGGATGAAGCCAAAGATTGGGAAGGGGTCTGC
>JBAXTQ010000071.1:0-15453 GCA_037130115.1 Methylococcaceae bacterium | reverse complement strand
GTGCAGTGGCTTCACGGTTGACGGTAATGGATAAATATTGTTGGCCCGTGAGTCGCTCTACCCGAATATCCTGAGCGCCTTTGACAGTCCCTGCCACGCGGGCTATATCATTCGCTGTTGTTTTTAACTGCTCCAGATCATCGCCGAATACTTTCACCGCCAGATCTGAACGAACGCCAGTCAGCATTTCATCGACGCGATCAGAAATTGGTTGCGCCATGATGATTTGTGTTCCAGGTAAATTTTTGGTCAATTTATCGCGGATCGCATCGGCAATAGTGTCCTGAGTCCAACCTTCCGGCCATTCATTCCTGGGCTTTAAACTGACGATGGGGGTTGATTCGTTCTGGCTTTGTGAATCGGCCGGACTTTCTCCCCGACCGATATTGGTGACTGCCAGACTGACACCCGGAATATCCATCACCATGCGCATGGCGTCCATTTCCATCTTGATGCCTTCTTGCAATGATATATTCGGCATCCGGTTGATTGCCGGAACAATAGAGCCTTCTTTCATTTCAGGAATAAAAGCACTGCCTAACAGCGGCAGTAATGCCAGTGCGCCAATAAACAAACCGGTCGCCACAAAAACCACGGTCTTGCTTTTTTGCAGGGACAAATCCAGCAGCTTCAGATAGGGTCGCTTCATCACGGCGATAATGCGCGTGTCGTGTTCTTTTGTATCGTGCCCCTGTAACAGAAAAGAGCATAAAACCGGCGTTAAGGTCAGCGACAAAACCAGTGAAATCAGCAAGGCAATCGCTATGGTATAAGCCAGTGGCGCAAACATCTTGCCTTCCATCCCTTGCAGCGTCATCAGCGGCAGAAACACCAGCACGATAATCCCCACACCAAATAACACAGGCGTGGCAACTTCCTGCGCAGCCGTCATGACCACTTTTATTCGACTGGTGGTACTGCCTTTACGCTCGGTGAGCAAACTGAAAGCATTTTCGACAACCACCACGGAGCCATCGACAATCAGCCCGATGGCAATAGCCAATCCGCCCAGCGACATCAAGTTGGCAGAAATACCCAACTGGTTCATCACGATAAAAGTGGCCAGTGGCGTAACTACCAAGGTACTGACAACGATAATACTGGAACGAATATCACCGAGAAACAGCAACAGCGTGATAACCACCAGCGCAATACCTTCAAGCAGAACCTTGGTGACAGTGTGCAGCGCAGCATCGACCAGTTCACTACGGTCATAGTAGGGGATGATTTTCAGGTCGTCCGGCAGCATATTCTGGTCATTGATTTCCTGAACGCGTGCTTTAATTCGACTAACAACCTCTTTGGCATTACCACCGCGCAGCATCATGACAATACCCCCAACCGACTCGGTATAACCATTTTTTATCACCGCGCCAACCCGCACTTCGTGGCCAATTTTTACCTCGGCGACATCGTGAATATGAATGGGGACGCTGTTTTCTTCTTTGAGTACGATATTATCGATGTCAGTCACATCACGAATCAAGCCCACGCCGCGAATCAAATATTGTTCGGCATAATGGGGTAAAACACCGCCGCCACTGTTGGCGTTATTACGAATGAGCGCATTAAAGACTTCATCCAAAGTAATATGATAATGGAACATGCGATCAGGATTTATCAGCACCTGATATTGCTTGTTATAACCGCCCTGCGAATTAATTTCAGCAACCCCCGGTATGCCCCGCAACAAGGGGCGCACCACCCAATCCTGGGTTTCTCGGCGACGCATCAGCTCTTCCGGTGTCAATACCTGCTGTCCATCATCGGCTTTATCCAAGGTGTATTGGTACACTTCACCCAGTCCCGTAGAGACCGGGCCTAATATTGGATTAACACCTTCCGGCATGTTGTGGCTGACCTCTATTAAACGCTCCATGACCAATTGTCTGGCAAAATAAACATCGGTATCGTCTGTAAATACCAGCGTTATAAGGGAGAGGCCGTTTTTATTTAATGAACGCATTTCCGTCAGACCTGGCAGACCTGTCATGGCAATTTCCAACGGCACCGTAATAAAACGTTCGACCTCTTCCGGTGAGCGTCCTGAAGATTCAGTGGCAATTTGAACCTGCACGTTGGTGACATCGGGAAACGCATCGACCGACAGCGATTGCAAGGCATGGACGCCGAACAGGGTTATGCCGACCGCCAACGCAATGATTAAAATGCGGTTGTTTAAACTTCCCCTAATGAGTGCTTCAATCATAAGCTACTCCAATTCCTTGCGCTGGCGTTCGCTGTTAAGATGAAATCCGCCTTCCACGACCACTTTATCGCCCTGTTTCAAGCCCTCA
The DNA here is from genome assembly GCA_037130115.1 of Methylococcaceae bacterium. Lineage (GTDB taxonomy): Bacteria > Pseudomonadota > Gammaproteobacteria > Methylococcales > Methylomonadaceae > Methylobacter_C. The sequence continues at coordinate 13,156 of JBAXTQ010000071.1, read as the reverse complement.
AGAATGCGCCGAACATTGCCGTAACGCATACCCAGTTTTACCGGTCTTAGCTGGAACTCATCAGACCCGGTCTGGACGAAAACGTGATCACTGTCATTGACACGCAATACGGCAGAATCCGGCAAAATCAATTCTTGTACATCCTGTTTACGAATCAACAGGTTTGCCAGCATGTGTGGCTTTAAATTACGTTGGGGATTGGGCAGTTCCATACGCACAGTGACGGTGCGCGTATCAGGATCAACCATGTCGGCCACATAAATAAGACGACCGCTTAACGTTGCTTCCGGTAATGCAGCAATAGTGACTTCGGCTTCATCGCCTTTATGCGCCCAACCGGCCTGCTGCTCGGGCAGCTCTGCAACGACCCATACATGAGATAAATCCGCTACGGTAAACAAGGCATCCGCAGGTTGAACGACCTGTCCGACCGTTACTTTTCTTTCCACAATGGTGCCTTTAATGCTTGCGGTAATCGGTAAAACCGAATGAATTTTGCGCTCTTGGGACAGCCGGGCCAAGTCACTGTTCGACATCCCGAACGCACGTAACTGGTCGGTTGCGGTGCGCAAATCTACATCAGCTTCAGTCAACATGCCTTCCCGTTCCTGAAGTTCGGCGGCGGCAATGACATCACTGGCCAATAGGCGTTTGGCCCTGCTGACTGCCAATCGTCTTAAATTGACCTGTGAACCGGTCTTTAGATAGGCTGATTGTGCCATACCCAGTTCGGTGCTGTTTAAGGTTGCGAGCTGTTCACCTTTACGAACTTCCTGACCCAGTACGGCTTCTGTTTCAATAATCCGGCCAGTCACTGTTGCACCAATTCGGGCAACATGCTGTTGATCCAAATCGATTCTCGCCGGCAAACGAAATGAATCATGTACTTGATCTTCACCGATAGCGATGACTTTGATCTGCTTCATTAAGTTAGAAGGCGCTTTTATTACCGGGAATGAATTATCGGCATGACTGGTCGAGGAGATCAGCAGAAAAACAACAAGTAACGGGTTAAATAAAATCATGACTTTAGGTTCTCCAAGTCGGTGGCACGTAAACGATCCAGAATAATTTGCGCAGCCTGGCGGTCGAACCGGGCGTTAAGATAATCGTTGCGAACGGTACGGTAAGTACGTTGGGCGTCGAGGTAATCAAGTATGCCCCGCTCCCCGAGGCGGTAGGCCGCTTCAGCGACTTTTAGCACGGTTTCAGCTTCCTTTAATAAGCCGGCATCGAAGGTTTCAACTTGGCGATTCGCTATGCGATACCGATTGTAAGCATTTTCCAGTTCGCGTATGACTAAATACTCTTGTTGGTTAGCCAAGGCTTCGGCTTGCTTTAGTTCTGCTGCGGCTTCGCCAATCGGGCCCTGACGCTGATTCCACAAAGGCAAAGGGATGACGATATTAACCCGCCATTGCTCAAGACCGGGATCCCTTTCTGCGCCTGCTTTCAGGGTGGGTTGTGGATAACGAAGATGTTGTTGAAATTTGACTTTGGCTTGTGCCATTTGAACTTCTGCACGAAACTGTTGCAAAACAGGTTGTTTGTCGAGTACTTCTTCCCGCAAATTTTCCAGGCTTGGTAATGACGCTAATGGTGCAGGCAATTCACCTATTGTTTCATATTGGTGCGGCAAGGCCGTGCCGAACATCATGCGTAGCGCCGATTTAGCATCATCTACCTGTGTTTCTGCGCTTTCTCTCAGTTTTAGTGCATTCAGTAATTCCGCTTCGGATTTTACCTGTTCATAACGGGGCGCTTCACCGACTTCCACCTTGAGTTTAATTTTATCGCGTATTTGCGTTAGTAATTGTTCGTTATCTTTACTGATTTGTAGCTCTGCCTGACGGCGTAAAATTTCATAAAATGCCAAGCGTACTTGACTCCGAACGGTTAGCCACACATGACGGTTAGCCTCATCTGCAGAAATAATACCCGCTTCGGCAACTTTGCTTCGGGCCTCTCTTACGAAGGGGAGGTCTAGCGGTTGAGACATAAAAACTTGTTGATTGGAGCCATTAAGCGCACCCGCACCAATGCCGGTTGAACTACCGCCACCTATTTCCAGTTCCGGATTTGGATAGGCTCTGGAGGTAACCAAGGCGGCCTGAGCCAAGTCTTGGCGTGCATTGGCATTGGCAATGGATGGATTGTGTGCCTCAAGCAAGTTAAGCACCTGAAGTAAAGTCAGGGGTTCAGCAGAGAGGTTGCCGTGCCAAAAAGTGCTTAGGGTAAAAATAAGACCCAGATATCGTAAAATAGATAGGGGGCAGTAAAATAATTTCCTGGATCTTCGCATAGTTTTATATTTGCAAGTTATAGATTATGTTAGTTTGTTATTATCAAGTTAAGTTAAGCTTAATTAAAAAGAAAAATATCCACAACCTTAACGATTGAGTCAGCATGAGTCAGCCTGAAAAATCGGTAAGTTTGTGAATTTTCGTATTTACAAAAGTAATAAGCACTTTTTGTACCCATTAATTTATGCACTACCACTGCTGCTGCTCAAGAATGGTTTTTAGGCACATGGAAAGCGTGTATTTCCGGACAGCCTTTAAGCTTCAGAACGATCATTCAAGATCACCATGGCTTCGTGTTTTCTGATTTTTTCTTTGCCGTGTAAATCAATGGTTTCAACAATGATATTGTCGTCCGGTGCCGTTGCCAGGAAACCTTCAATCGTCTCCAAAATATCATGATCAATAAAATTGGCTTTACTCGCGTCGATGGTCACTGTACTTTGCTCCGGAATCTTTAAGATAAATTTTCTTAACAGTGCCTTGTTGAGAAAAGAAGCATCTTTGTTCAGTGACAACAAATAGTGTGTGCCGTCTTGAGTGAGGGTAATGGCGGCATGATAATTGGCTTTGATGACAAAAAACAAACCAATAACCATCCCTATAGCCATCCCCTTCAATAAATCCGTTACCAAAATCGCCGTTACGGTAATAACAAAAGGCAGAAATTGGCTCATGCCTTTTTGGTAAAAGGACTTGAATAAACGTGGATTGGCCAATTTATAACCGGTATGCAACAAGATGGCTGCTAAACAAGCCAGTGGAATAATATTCAAATAGTGCGCCAAAAACATAACGCTCAGCAACAAACACACGCCATGAGTGAAGCAGGCTATCCGGGTTTGACCGCCCGCATTAATACTGGCGGCACTGCGCACGATGACGGCGGTAATCGGCAAGCCGCCCAGCAAGCCACTGATAATATTGCCAACGCCTTGCGCTTTCAGTTCCCGGTTGGTGGGCGCGAGACGTTTCAAAGGATCCAGTTTATCAGTCGCCTCCAGGCTTAACAGGGTTTCCAGACTGGCTATAATGGCGATGGTTATTGCCACCGTATAAACAGCCGGATTGCCAAGGTGATCCAGATAACCCGCATTTGGCAGTACAAAGTTATTAAAAAAATCCCCTGCTTTTTCCGACACCGGCAAGCTGACCAAATGTTCACTGCTGACCGCCCAGTCAGGGGCAAACTGCCGGGTTGCAGCATTATAACCAACGCCCCAAACAACCGCCACTAAAGGGCCCGGGATCAATTTTAGCCATTTTTTTTGTTTAAACCAGGGCGTACTCCATAGCATTAACAGCAACACGGCTACCACACTGATCACAACCGAGCCTGGCGAGAAACCACCAAAGGCATCAAAGAACTCAATAATGCTCGATTCGGCAGTTTCTTTCATATAACTCTCATCGCCTTCATAACTGGAATGGTAGCCTGTGGCATGTGGAATCTGCTTGATAATCAAAATTAAACCAATTGCCGCCAACATGCCTTCAATCACTGCGGAAGGAAAAAAAGCGCCAATAATGCCGGCTCTTAAATATCCCAACGCCAGTTGCAAAATACCCGCTAAAATACAGGCAACCAGTAAGCCCTGAAAACTGCCCAGCGTTTCAATGGCACTGAAAACAATAACCGTTAAACCGGCCGCCGGTCCTGAAACCGCAAGTTGTGAACCACTCAGCCAGGACACCACCAGACCGCCCACAAGACCTCCGATTAAGCCGGAAAACAAAGGCGCACCTGATGCCAGCGCAATACCCAAACATAAGGGTAAAGCCACTAAAAAAACCACAATACCTGCGGGTATATCATCTTTCAGGTGGCGAAAATAATACTGGGTATGTTTATGTATCATAGCTAAGTCTCCAATAAAATTATAAAATGACAGTGTAGACAGTATCGAATCGAAATCAAATAGCTTGTCGCTCCCAACTTATCCAAAGGCAGTCGATTTATAGTAATTATTCAGTCCCCCTCTTTGAAAAAGAGGGGTTAGGGGAGATTTTATTAGATAAATCCCCCTCTGCCCCCTCGCTTTACTCTCCCCCTTTTTCAAAGGGGGAGGTGAATAACTACGTTTTATAAATGCCGGTCTTTAGCTTTGAGACCCTGCTTTTTGACGGTATGATTCGTTTACCGCTATCAATTGATTGCCTTGGATATTATCTTAGCCTTACTTCCTTTCACGAACCTTTCACATCAACCCTTTTCAGCTTATGAACATTTTATTAATAGAAGACGATGCGGTGTTGGCTGACGGCTTAATATACACCTTGACCCATGGCGGTTATACCGTCACCGGTGCAACCACGGGGGCTTATGCCGAACATTTACTGCAAGCGCAAGGCTTCGATTTGATCGTGCTTGACTTGGGCTTGCCGGATATCGACGGCTTGGAATTATTACGCAGATTAAGACGCCTGAAAGTGCCGCTGCCCATCATGATTTTAACCGCCCGCGATGGGGTAAATGACAGGATCACCGGCATTGAGCAAGGCGCGGATGACTATATGACCAAGCCGTTCGAACTTCGGGAATTGGAAGTGCGAATTAATGCCCTAATTCGGCGTTGTTATGGCGGCTTTAGTAACGCGATTGTCATTGGACAGTTGGTATTGGATACCCATAACCACCAAGTGTTGGCAGAGGGACAGCCAATTTTGCTGTCAGCTCGGGAATATGGCGTTTTGGAAATTTTATTGCTGCAAGCCGGAAAAGTTGTCGCCAAGGATCGGATTGCCCAACGCTTATCAGTTGACGGTGACGCACTGACCGACAATGCCATTGAAATTGTCGTTCATCGCATCCGCAAGCGCATAGAACCTTACCAAGCGGTCATTCGAACGGTTCGCGGATTGGGTTACTTATTAGAGAAATCAATTGATGAATAAAAACAGAAGTCTAAAAACGGAAATGCTTTTCCGCTTGGTTATTCCGCTTATCTTTTTCGTGATATTTGATGCCACCCTGTCTTATTTTGTTACCCTGCATTATGTCGATGCCGCGTATGACCGCTGGTTACTCGATTCTGCCAAATCCTTAACACAGGAAATCAAAGTACGGGACGGTGCAGTAGTGGTCGAATTGCCCGCCGCCGCTTTGGAAATATTTAAATGGGACGAGGAAGACAAAACCTATTTTAAAATCACTTCTTCAGAACAAGACATGTTGGCCGGAGAAGCCCTTGTTCCTGAACCCTTCGATTCAAAAACAGATTGGTCACAGCCGGTTTATTTTAACGATAAAATGTATGGGGAATCAGTCAGAGTCGTATCCATGTTAATCGCCCTTGATAAGACGCCGGAAAAAGTTTATATACACGTCGCGGAAACCATGAATAAGCGCAGGGCAACGATGCTGGATATTTTATTGGCCGATATGATTCCGCAAGTCATATTAATTTTAGTTACCGGCATTTATCTGTTAACCGGCTTAAAAAAAGGCTTAAAACCTTTGCGCTTATTGGCGGAGCAAATTAGTCAACGCTCGTCGCGTGACCTGAGTCCTATCCCCGAAACGCATGTTTTTCTTGAAGTGCGCACCCTGACTGATACCATTAACGAGTTACTGGAAGCGCACACTTTAGCGATTGCCACCCAACAACGTTTTATTGCCAATGCCGCACACCAACTCCGCACGCCACTGGCCGGCTTAAAATTGCAAGCCGAGCGTGCGCTGCGTGAACAGGACTTATCAGCCATGCAACCGGCACTTCAGCAAATCAAAAACAGCGCTGACCGCATGTCGCATTTAACGACACAATTATTGGTGCTCGCCAAGTCTGAACCCATCAATGGCGGCTACGAATTAGTCCCGGTAGACCTGTGCCAAGTGGCCAGAAAAACCTGCATGGACTGGGCACCTAAAGCACTCCAGAGAAATATGGAGTTAAGTTTTGAAAGTCCGGAAGAGCCGGTTTATGTTCAAGGCGATGCCATATTGCTACGGGAATTATTGGCTAATCTTTTGGATAATGCCATTTCTTATGGTTATGACAACGGCAATATTTTGATCAAACTTAACAAGTATCCCGCACCCTGTTTGACGGTAGAGGATGACGGCCCCGGCATACCTGATATTGAAATTAACCGGGTTTTTGAGCGCTTTTACCGTATCCCCGGAAGTACAGGTGATGGCTGCGGCTTGGGCTTGCCGATTGTTAAAGAGATTGCTGATCTGCATAAGGCACGCTTTACCCTGAGTAAATCCGGTAGCAAAGGGGGAACCCGAATTGATTTAATCTTTGCAACTATTTAGTTTGTTCCCTGGTTCCCAAGCTTCTGGTTCCCAAGCTCCAGCTTGGGAACTCGGCTCCTGGAAGCTCCAGCTTCCTTGATTGCCGTTTTACCATACCCTTACTACCTCAATCAAACCTTCTTGCCCTAAATAATTGCGTGCGCTTGAGTAGCGCCAATGCTCAGGCAAATCCACATAACCGCGTTTTACCGGATTTTGATGAATATAATCAAGCTTCTGGCGCATCATTGTTTCGGATTCTATGAGCTGGGGATGACTGCCTTCTTCCCAAACCTGATACTGGCTTTGTGTTTTATGCGCACGTTTAAATAAAGCCAATAGCTCTAAAACTCTCGTTGCCTGGGTTTGCTCCAGATAGTCGATGATTCCCTTTGCAGTATAGGATTTAAATCGCTGCATATCCCGGCTCAAATCGTCTGATGCCGCGATAAGATGCAAGTGATTCTCCAGAATGACGTAGCCATAGATTTCAAACGCCGCTTCTTGCTGTAGAAACCGCCAGGAATCCAACACGATGTCTACCGTTTCCGTACGTGTAAATAACGGCTGCCAATGATTAATGGTCGCCGTTAAGAAATGCGGATAGGTTTTGTCATGAATACGGTAACGGCTTCTTGGCATTTTAAATGCTCATTAGTAAAGTCAGAAAGCTGGAGCTTTCGAATACAGTTCCCAAGCTGGAGCTTGGGAACTAGACCTAACCCGTTCTAAAATCACATAAACTCGTCGTCCATATCGTCACCCAGTCTATACAACATATCAAAGCCGCCTTCACCACAACTTTTAGTCAAGGTCTTTATAATTCGCTGAATGTCGGCTTGGGATTCATACGGGCCATTGATATAAAAAGGCTTGCCATTTTTACCGTAGGTGTATTTTACCGGACTTGCGCTGGCATCAATGTCGCCAAAGAGATCATAAGCATTTTTATAATCAGGATGTGGCGCAAAGCCGAGTTCTTTAGCAAAACCAATCACGCCATCCAGTAACTTTTTGGCACTGGCTTGATGCAGTTTTTCAAATGTCCGGTCACCTGACCCCATCATCCTTTGCTTGATTTTTTGCTCATATTCGTATTCCGACATGACTAAAAACATCGCGTCTTTGACACCCAGACAAAAGACATCAAGGACAAACGCACTCATGGCAATATCCCCGCTGGGAGTGCGCCTTGCCACTACCAACTCACCTATCCCGGCAGTAAATAAATCATCGGGGATTAAACATTCATGAATAGGAAAATTGGCAAAAGGTTTGGCTTTTGTCATTGTCGGGGTTATTTTTTTAGCAGCCATGCTTCTTTTTTGTTTTTTCTTGGCCAGTTTTTTTTGTCGTTGTTGTTCTGAAATTGCCATTGTTTTATCCTCATTGAGTTAGGGTTGATAGGTTTTTTGTAGGAGCGGCTTTTATTTTTTAGCCTTTTTTACGGCTTGTGTCAACTCGCGTTCGGCTTGGGGTATTTTTCCGGCTACGTTGATATTTTCGCGTTTGGCTTCTACGACGGCAATGGGCGTTAAACCGGTAAATAAAATGTAATCGGCGGCTTGATTGCCTTGCGTAGGCCATTCAGCAATGGCTTTGTTTTTGCCTTTTTCCGGGCGCGTGCCTTTTTGATGGGTTAATTGTTCGGTATCGGCTTGCCAGCCTGCGGAAATAAGTTGTTGATCAATCAGTATGCGGGTCAGTGCTTCATTAAGCGTCAGTTGCGCGGTGGCTTTTTGAATGGCAGTGCTGAGTTGCTGTGGTACAGAAGGCCGGTTTTCCAGTTCGAGTTGCAGGGCTTTAAGGCGGGCATCGAAGGCTTTGCGCTCCTCTTTCAGTTGGTTTTCATGGATCAGTGCCTGCTGCTTAAAGGTTCGGGCTTCTGCATCCATGTGTTCGGCAAGCGTGGTGTATGCTTGTTTTTCGCAGGCAACCAGTGCCATGAGTTGTTGATTGTTTTCGACTTGACCATTAGCATCCAGCAGTTTTGCTTTGAGTTGTTCAACTTGCGTGTTTAACTCACGCAAGGGCAGACTGGGATCGGTGGGGGCGATAAAAGGCCCCGGTTTAAAGGACGCATCCGGCTGACCAAAGGCGCGATGAAACCAAATAGCCAAGGTTCTTGCCAGTTGTAAAGCATTCATCGCCTCCCGATGTTGGGTTCTGAATTGATGGCTGGCTTTTTTGCCTTCTATGCGCAGTGTATGAAACAGTTCGCGGATATTGGCATCGAGGCGGATTTCACGATTTAATTTAAACAGTAAGTCAGCCTGAGCCGTTTTTTCATCAAAGTCTATGTTGCAACGGGCGGCCATGTCTTGTGCCAGTGCCTCGCCTAATTGGCGTAATTTGATCAACGTGGTATTGGGGTCAGCGGAAAAGGACTGTTCAGCCGCAAAGGCTAACTGAAAAAATACCGGGTTCTGTTCTTTTAGGCATTCAAAATTACTGAGTTTTGGCATTTTTCCTCATATAACACGTTGCACGTTTGTTTAGATTTTGTGTAAGCAACACCTGCGTTACTGCCACAATAGGGCGGTCAGCTTAAGTGTTTAGCCTGCAAGCTACTTATAATTATGCCGGTACGATGATATAGCATTTGTTGGATGGGGTCATTGATTGCTTTGCAGGATATTTTTAGTTATAAACTTTTGGAGACTATTATTATCTTTATGCCAATAAAACAGGTAGCCTAAAGGGCTATTTTTTCACAAACGCTGATATGTCATGTTTATTTATTCGTTGCCCTTATTTTTTGCCCAGATTGGTTTGGCAAGTCCGCTGGAGTTGCTGATTATTGTTATGGCCCTAGGCGTGGTTTTGTTTATTAGCTCACCGACGAGTGGTGAAAATTTGCACAAGCTCACGCTTGATAACTATTTGTTTGCAGCATGGAGTGGTCGTGTGTCACTTAAATGGGTATTTTGGCCTTTTTTTCTGATTTTAAACGCCGGTTTATACGGTGCGGATACGCTGGCAAAAATCGGCATGTTGACGGTATCCAGTTGGGATGACGTGCATTTGATGTTATTGCTGCCGATTGCCTGGTGGACAACGGCTATTTGGCGCTGTTCAGCAAACACATCGTTACGCGTCGGGATGGCGTGTGCCCGGTTGTTAACGTTGGCCGTGTTTTTTGAATACGGCTTGAAGTTGGTGATACGGATAGACTATCCCCGCATCTTTTTTGGGTGTGAAGAGTTGTTACTGGATTATGGCAGTTGTTTTTAAACTCGGTGTCGGCTTTTTTCTTGAGCGTAATTTAACGGCTTAGGCTTTTATTGTCCAAAGTGCTGAATGTTTAGTTTTTATATTAAAAATAATAAAATTGCGTGTAGTATTTTTAAGAGCTTGAAATTTTTGATTATTTCTTGGTATTTTCTGAGTAAATTAAGTGATGTTAAGAGATTATTCAGGCTATTCTTTACTGATTTAATGGCTGATAAGTGTCAATAAACAGTTATTCAGGTACTATGGGCGGTTTTGTATCAGCATTGAAGCTAATGTGATGATTGTTTAATTCGGTATATTGATAATGAAAATACTTATTCTTGGGGCCGGTGTTACCGGCTCATCTGTTGCTGAAGCGTTTGCTAGCGAAGAAAACGATATTGTCGTTATTGATTTTAGACAAGAACTTCTGGATGCTTTAAAAGACCGTTTCGATATTGCTACCGTCGCCGGTAATGCGGCGCATCCGAGTGTGTTGGAGCAGGCTGGAATTGACTCCACCGACATAGTCATCGCAGTAACCGATAGTGATGAGACCAATATGTTGGCCTGTCTTATTATTAATGCCTTACATAAGCGTCCGAAAACGATTGCTCGGGTGCGTGCCATCGATTATCTGAATAATCCGAAATTATTTGGCCCGACAGGTATTCCGGTTGATATTGTTATCAGTCCTGAACAGATTGTTATGGAGTCTATTCGTAATTTAATTGAATTCCCCGGGGTGTTACATATTTCCGATTTTGCCGGTGGTCTGGTTCGGTTATTTTCAGTTAAAGTAGTGGCGAACGGTTTTTTAACGGGTAAAAAAATTAAAACGCTGAGAGAGCGTTTGTCTGATGGCAAAACCCGTGTCGTGGCTATTTTTAGACAGGGCAAGCCAACTTGTGTGACCGGTGACATCAGCATCGAAACCGGTGATGAAGTATTTTTTGTAGCGCCCCGTGATGAGGTAAGGCGGGTGTTAAAAGAATTGGATAAATTGGAAGCCCCCTTAAAGCGCATTTTTATTGCAGGCGGCGGACATGTTGGTAAACGATTGGCGCTGGCTTTGGAAAATAAGTATCAGGTAAAAATCATTGAAAAAGATCCAATACGCGCCAATAAAATTGCTAACGATCTTCAGCATACGGTGGTACTTTTAGGCGATTGTGCTGATGAGTCGCTATTATTGGATGAGTCCATTGAAAGCGCCGATTTGTTTTGTGCGATTACCGATAATGACGGCGTCAATATTATCTCCGCTTCTTTGGCAAAGAGCTTGGGAGCCCGAAAAACAATTTGTCTGCTTAATCATAACTCGTACACTAAATTATTGCCTGGCACGGGTATTGATGTCACTGTGTTACCTAATCAGGAAACGTTGGGCAGCATTTTAAAGCATGTGCGGCGAGGTGATGTGGCCCAAGTGACTTCACTTTGTGGGGGTACCGCCGAAGCCATTGAAGCCGTTGCACATGACAATAATAATGGGGACTCGGTCGTCGGTCGCCGTGTTGATACCATCAATTTTCCTGCCGGTATTGTGATGGGCGCTTTGATTCGCAATGGCCAGGTTATTCCGATCCACCATGACACGATATTTGCTGAAAACGATCATGTGGTGATGTTTGCGATGGAAAAAAAACTGGTCAGCAATATTGAGAAAATTTTTCAACCGATTGCCTTAATACCGTAAAGACGCAAGATGTATAAGCACAGGGTTTGTGTTTCATCAATCTTCCTTATTGCTTAAGTTCTTCATTTTTTTGATACTGCATAAAATTTAAAAGCCTTCATGAATGTCATTCTTACTATAGTTCATATTTTGGGACTGGTTACCATGGGCTTTAGCGGCCTGATGAGCACTTGCCTGATAACCTCAAAAATAGCCGATGACGGAGCCACTGACGCTTTTTTCGATGGCACTTTTTTTACTTTGTTACTGGGTGCGTTAATGTTTTTTCCGACGTTGCGAACGCCCAAAAAGGTATCGCGACAAGCCGGTTTTTTATTGGTGGCACTCACCTGGTCTTTAATACCGGTGTTTTGTACCATCCCGCTGCTGATTTATATGCCGGCACTGAGCTTTAATGATGCTTATTTTGAGACTGTTTCCGGTCTTACCACAACCGGCGCAACCATATTTTCCGGTATCGATTATTTACCGATGTCGATTAATCTATGGCGGCATGAGTTGTGCTGGATTGCGGGAATGGGCATCATTATTTTTGCCGTCGCCATTTTGCCAATCCTGGGTATCGGCGGTATGCAGTTGTATAAAGCGGAGTCGCCGGGAACGGTTAAAGAATCAGATTTGCCGCCCCGTATAGCGCAAACCGCAAAAGCCTTATGGATGGTTTATGCGGGTATTACGGTGGCCTGTATTATTGCTTTACGTTTGGCAGGGATGACTTGGTTCGATGCCATTTGCCATGCTTTTTCTGCGATGAGTCTGGGCGGATTTTCTACGCATGATGCCAGTGCCGGATTTTTTAATTCGCTATCTATTGAGGTGGTGCTCACCATCTTTCAGTTGTTGGCGGCTATTAATTTTGCCACCCATTTTGTAGCACTACGAAAAAAATCATTTAATCCCTATATTGACGACCGGGAAGCTCGGGCTTTTCTTATACTGGTTTTGGGGAGTTGTGTTTTAGCCGCTTGGGTGCTGTGGAATGCCGGTACGTATCCGGATTTTTTTACCGCCTTGCGTTACGCAACTTTTAATTTAGTCACTATCGCCACGGATTGCGGTTTTGCCAACCAGGATTTCAATAAGTGGCCTATTTTTGTGCCCATGTGGATGTTGTTTCTAAGTTGTCTGTCTGCCTCTTCCGGCTCTACCGGTGGCGGTATTCGCATGATTAGAACCATTATTTTAATGAAGCAGGCACGCCTGGAGATGTTCAAATTTATTCATCCTTTTGCGGTTCGGCCATTAAAAATAGGGGATACGATTGTTAAAAATGACATTATTAATTCAGTAACCGGGTTTATTTTTCTGTATTTTATAAGTATTGTTATTCTGATATTTGCGTTGCTATTAAGTGGTCTGGATTTTATAACCTCTTTTTCTGCCATTATTGCTTGCTTTAATAATGCAGGGCCCGGATTAAACGAAGTGGGGCCGGCGGGTAATTATGCCAGTCTAAGTGATTATCAAAAAGCGGTATGCACCTTTGCCATGCTGCTGGGGCGCGTGCAAATATTCTCTATCGTTATTTTATTCGTGCCGGAATTTTGGAGAAAGTAGCGGGGGTAGGGTAAGGCTAAAAATTGAAAAGATTTTCACCACGAAGACACGAAGGACACGAAGAAAGAAACTTTGGGCTATAGATTTTCAGATAAATAATTTCGATGCTAACGGATACCATCCCTTTAAGGGATGTTATCCGTGTGA
>JBAXTQ010000070.1:0-15453 GCA_037130115.1 Methylococcaceae bacterium | reverse complement strand
CTTGAAAGAGTTGCTGAAATTCCTAGCCTGTCTATCTCAGATGAGGCAACCAGAATCGCTGATTTACTATTAGCCAAAAGTGCAGTACCACCAGGAAGCGAAGAAGACGCATTGCATATTGGTATCGCCGCTGCACAAGGCGCGGATTTCTTGCTTACCTGGAATTTTAAGCATATAAACAACGCTGAAACAAAGGCGGCTATTATTCGGCTTGTAGAATCTTGTGGTTATGTTTGTCCACAATTATGTTCACCTGAAGAGTTAGGAGGTATATCAGATGATTAACGACCCAATTGTTGAAGAAGTTCGTCGTTACCGAAAAGAACATTCTGAACGGTATGGTAACGATTTAAACCAAATTGTCGAGGCACTGAGGAAAAAAGAAAACGAGTCAACTCGTACTAAATTAAATCCTGGACCTAAATTTCTTTTGGAAAAAGGGCTATCCGTTTAAACGCGATAAGATGCGAGTGAGCAATTAAATTATAAATTCGTCCAACTCAACGCTCAAGCGGAGCTTCGCTTAACTTTTTTCTGGTTCCCAAGCTCCAGCTTGGGAACCGATAAGCCGAAGCTCCAGCTTCGCGACACTGGAAGCTGGAGCTTCCAAGTCTGCATTCCCAAGCTGGAGCTTGGGAACGAGTACAATATTCCAGCCCATCTACTTAAACAAATTGCCGAGGAACTGCTTGCAGCCATTCGGGATGTTAAATCAGGCCGCCAGGGTGCAACTTATGCCATTGAACCTAATGAAATAGTTACCACGCGAGTAAAATGCGGCTTGTCCCAAACTCAGTTTGCAAAAGCATTACACATTTCATCCCGTACTTTACAGCAGTGGGAGCAGGGTCGCCGTCATCCCTCCGGTGCAGCTGAAACGTTGCTAAAAATCGTCGCCAAACATCCAGAGGTATTGCGTGAATTCTTGGTGTAAAACACATAACAGTATGGAGTGGTCTCGCGTAATCGGGTTTGCAACCCCGTTACTCATGTTTTTACTCTGAATTAACTAAACAGCTAAGCATACCTAATGCAAACTTTTTGAATAACTGTGGCATCAAACGTTTGGAACGGGGTTGCAAACCCCGTCCCGCGTAGTAATGCATCCAGATAAGCTAATAACCAAATAAACCACAGCAAGCTTAAAAGTACCACCAAATAAATAACTCATAACAACTTAACCAGTACTGCCACTAATCCAGCTTGAGCCAGTAACATACCTGCTATCCATTTAATCAGGTCATATTTAATATCGCTTATTTTAGCCCCAAGACGTAATTCTGTTTCTTTTAATCGGCTATCCAATGTTGAGTTTGAAATCAAAGTGTTTTGAATCTCAGTAATGACTCGAACGACGGCTTCTGCTTGTTTTTGATCAACCCCGGCTATCTTTAGCTTGTCCACCATTTCTAACATATCGAATCTAACATATCGAACGTAATTGTTGTCATTGTCATCTCCATAAATTTAATGTTACCAAGGAACGCGCATGAAATAACTTCGGCATCTTGCTCCCTCTCCCTCTGAGAGAGGGTTAGGGTGAGGGAATATAAATGGTCAAGTTATTTCATGCGCGTTCCCAAGATAAGTACTCGTAACAGGGTTGTCAAACTTAAAGAAAACGAAAGCGACAAAAACTGTTCATCTCGTATATAGTTAAGCGGTTTATGATAGCGCACTGTCCAATTTTTAATATTCCTCTGTTTATTTATCCCCGACTTTAGTTTAACTCTATGAAATCCGTTGATTTTCCTGTTGTTTATTCCAAGATGTACGCCGGTAACTATTCAGTCCCCCTTTTTGAAAGGGGGAGGTGAATACTTACTTTTTTATTACTACTGATCTTTTTTGGCTTGGCAGACGCCGGGGCAAAAACGGTTGCGCCAGATAAAGGCTTAGAAAATACTACGTTTGAGATTACCAAAGATTCCTTACAGGCTAAAATTGAGGCTATCAATACCCGGGAAGGGCTTGATGACGCATTAAAATCCAAAGCGCTGTCTATTTATCAATCGGCACAAGATAATCTGGTTTATCTTGATTCTATACGGGTATCCCGTATAATTTAACGCCATGAGAACTGTTATTGAAACCCCAAGCTTTGTAAAACTAGTCGACAAGATTTGGTCTGAAGACGAACGCCTGGATTTTATTAAATGGATTTCACAAAACCCTTTAGCAGGTGAGGTCATACCGGGAGCGGATGGTGCCAGAAAAGTATGCGGGACTGTTAAAGGCCAAGGCAAACGTGGCGGCGTAAGGGTGATTTATTTCAATATGTCCGAACAATGGGTTATTTATCTGATTACCCTTTATCAAAAATCAGAAAAAGAAAATATCTCCAGCAACGAAATACGTAAGCAGGTGTAACTCTTATGAATATAGATAAAATAGCCAAAGCCATTGAAGCCGATGCCGGTATGGCATTACCCGGACTGATGGACAGTCTTGCAGAATTACAGGAAGGTTTAGTTGGGCGCATACATACCCAAGAACAGATACTAATTCGCACGGCCAGGAATAAAACCGGAAAAACACAACAAGCGTTTGCCGAGTTGATACAAACTCCGGTGGCGACCTTACGCGATTGGGAGCAAGGCCGCTTTAGTCCGTCCGGGGCTGTAATTTGTTTGTTGCAGTTGCTTAGTAATCATCCTGATATGATTAATGAATTGTCACAGTTGGATCATACGAACGGCTTACCAGGAAATTAAGCAACAGCGTTAACATCAGTTGCTGCCCTGATTTGTGCCTTAAGCTTTTGCAGTTTTACGGATAGCACTTGAAAGCCCTTGTAACTGCACGTAGGTCATCGCAATTTGTGCATTACCGATGTCTTGCCAGAAAAAACCATCTGGCACTTTACCGGCTGAAAGCACTTTTGCCCTGGTTCCCAAGATCCAGCTTCGCAAGACAGGAAGCTAGAGCTTCCAGGACTGAATTCCCAAGCGAGAGCTTGGGAACCAGGAAAGAGCGTGTTTATTTTTAGTTGGCGCTGACTGCCAGTTCACTTTACTGACACCGTTTTAAATTCAAGAAATATCTTCATCTTCTTTTATATTCTCCCACATTTCATTTTCATGAAACCATATTGGATCAGCATTTAGTTGTATATACTCGTCAACATCAATTCCTTCAATCCTTAATGGTCTTTTGGCTCTTCTGACTTTGGCGTGATCAATAAAATATTTAAAAAACAATATGATATGCCTATTAATCACTTGGCAGATTCTAAAATAATAACCACTTTTTCATTTTTGTAATCTTGCTAACTGATTGTTTTATCGAAGAATTAATAAATACCTCCCCTGTTATAGCATTTTAGGTGCTAAAAAATGGTTACAGTGCATATCCACAGATTTTAAAAATATCTCATAACCATTTGATTGTTTTGACATTACGTGATAACGCCAAAGTCAGATTTTTTACGAATTTTCTCTACAATATCATCATCATTCATGGACAAAGATGATCTCTCATAACGAAAAGCTGTACAAGTTATTTATAGACAGTCACTTAGGACGTAGTGCCTCGTAAAAAAAACTGATATTGACGATGAAGTCAACTTGTACTTTGGGTGTGACGAAACCAAGACACAAAAGTATCGCCAGCAGTGCGAATAACTTTAATTTTATATCGGAATGAGTGCCTGGTGATTGGCTAGGCAAAGAGTGTGAGAGTATATTAATCCTGTTGCTGGGGTGCGGCACATTAAAAAACTTTTGCACTCCATTTGAAAAATCGGCGCGATTTATAATTATTTCAAATCAATTGGTTAAATCATGCTGTACTACAAATTTTAAACTTGGATTTGCTCGGAGCGAGCAAAGCTGGAATGAGTTTGCAACCCCTCTGAAACGTATTGGACTCGAGCAACGCACCAAATTTTAGTAATGGATGACAGTCCTCATCACGCCGAGCTCGCTTGGGGTGGCTTGCTCAGGATCAATAGTTACGAAAGGTATGTTCTCAAACGTAATACATGTCATCAAACTATAACGATACAGTAACCGTATTGAAATACACCTCTGTTAATATCGCAAAATTTTAAAGCTATAGTCTTTCAGAAATTAAATTTCCATATATGAAGTTTGGAGCCATACGGATACCATCCCTTAAAGGGATGGTATCCGTTAAGGCAACTCGCAATAAATAACAACCACCCTATCGTTCACACGCTCCGGCGTGGGAATGCCGCCAGTGACGCTGGAGCGTTGCCGGATGAATTCCCACGCTGGAGCGTGGGAACTAGGCGTATCCTGGGGGTTGTTTTCTGCGCACTGCCTAAGATCGAAATTATTTATCTGAAAATCTATAAATCCGTTGCGAGGCGGGGACGGAAAACAGCGAGCCTGATTAAAACAAGATAACCGGGTTGCCAATTTTTTAATTAACTTTTTATTCACACGGGTACTCATAAACCATGAAAACACTTTTGAAACACAGCGGCTTGTTGGCCGCAGCGGGTCTGTTGCTTAGCCCTATCGCCCAGGCATCGAGTTTTACTATCTCTTCGAACTCTACGACAGCGCAAACGCTCGGTACCGGTGCAGGCCAAACCGGAGCAGTCAATATAGGCAACACCCTGTCTGTGAGCGGGGGTACCGATGTGGTTACCATTTCCGGAAACTCCGCGACACTGAACAATTTAGGCTCTATCAGACAAACCGGCACCGGCCGTGTAATCCGAGATAACACGGGCGTGACCGGTTTGACGATTACCAATGGCAGCTTGTCCAATTCGACCGCACTGATGCAGTCGGCGGACGCCGATGTGTTCCAAATGAACAAAGCGAATGCGAGCGTGACATTGAACAACTATGGCTCAATGATCTCGCTTAACGCTTCCGCAGGCGGTGCGCAGGCGGTGGATTTCAACGCGATCACTAACGGTGCCAACATTATTAACAACTTCTCCACGGGTATTATGCAGGCCGCCGAAGCCGATGCCGTTAGACCGGGCGTAAATGGCGTGGTGAACAATGCGGGAACAATAAAGGCGACTACGACCACCGGCAGCAGCAGCGACGGCGTTGACGTGCAGGCTGACAAGGGTGTGATCATCAATAACGCGTTTATTGCGGGTGCTGGTACCGGCAGTGGTCTGATCGAAGCTGCACGCCACGGCATAACCGGAGGTCCAACGGGCAATACTGCCTTCACCACGACCGTTAACAACTATGTCGGTGGTATTATCAAGGGCAACAACGGCTCGGGCATTAATCTCGACGGTTTGAGTGCTCTTCAAACAGCGACTATAGTCAATAATGGCACGATCACCGGTAACGGCGTGACTGGCGACGGCGACGGCATTGACGTAGACGGCGTTGTAAACATCACCAATACAGGCATTATCCGCTCGATCAACGCGTTCAGCTCCACCGCCACGCCGGCACAGAGCGAAGGCATCACAGTAGGCGGCGGCACAATCACTAATTCCGGCACGATCGAAGGACTGATCGCTTCCGGCAACAACAACGCGGTTGGTCGCGGCATCACATTGGCTGGCGTCGACACCAGTGGAACTCCGGAACACATCTACGCAAACTCGATCATCACCAATCAAAGCGGCGCCCTGATCAAAGGCCAGTCAGATTCTGCCATCCTGGTTGGAGGCGCAGCCAGCGGTTTTACAGTCACCGTCAACAACAATGCCAGTGCTATCCTAAAGGGCGGCGGAGCGGTTAATGCGGCGATCAAGACCGGCGCAGACAACGACACGATCACCAACGCGGGTATCATCAATGGCTCCAGCAGCGGCAAGGCGATTGACCTGGGTGCAGGCATCAATACGCTGACTGTTCAAGGCGGTGCGGCCTCTATATTAGGTGATGTGTCCGGCGGTACCGGTAGCAGCACATTGAATTTGAACATAGGCAGCGGCAATGGTTTTAACTATGCTGGCGCATTGTCCAATTTTAATAGTGTACAAGTAAACAGCGGCACCACGACGCTGAGCGGAGCCAGCTCTTATACCGGGCCAACTACGATTAACAGCGGTGCCTTGATGGTCAGCAACAGCATAGGTTCAGCGACTGGCAGCAGTGCGGTGGAAGTCAAATCCAGCACCAGTTTCGGCGGCACCGGTTCCATCACCGGTGCTTTGACTGTCGATGAGGGCGGCATCTTGTCACCCGGGCTAGGCGGTGTTGGTACGCTTGCATTGGGCAGCACTGTGTTGTCGCAAAACAGCATCTTTACGGTCGATCTTAACCCGTTCACTGGCACAGCTGATAGAGTGAATGTGACAGGTTTGGTCTCTTTGAATCTTTCAAATCTGACTATAAACCTGCTTTATGCACCTACTTTTGGGCAAACCTTCAACCTATTAAACAACGATGGTAGCGATGCAATCACGGGTATTTTTAATCAAGGCTCTATTGTGTCAGCCATGTTTGGCGGACAAAGCTGGGACTTCAAAATTGATTATGCTTATAACGCCGACGGCGGTGTGAATGGCAATGACATTCTACTGACGGCTGTTCCAGTGCCTGCCGCTGCCTGGCTGTTTGGTACGGGCTTTTTGGGCTTTTTTGGCGCTGCTCGTAAACGCAAAGCGGCTTAAAGGTAGCCTGTATGTATAGAGTGGCTTAGAAGTAAAGCAACATTAAGCTCCCTCTCCCTCCGGGAGAGGGCTGGGGTGAGGGTGATCGAATGTCGCTTTACTTCTACATGGCTCTATAGCAACGCGCAATACGGGGCATCGGAGCCGAAAAAGCCCCAGGTTGCGCAAGCTCCTCCAGACTACTCGCTTGTTTTAACGAAAGCACAGCTTCCACTCGATCCACAAGAGCCATTGAAGTCGAATTTCCGTACGACTGCACCCAAATATATTGCAGACGCTGATTGATCGTAACGGTCTGGCCGCTCCTGGCCGTAATGCAAAGCTTTGCATTGCGGCCATTATGACCAGTGTCTTTTTATGCACAGTGGTTTGGTGGTAAATGACTGTTAGCCGGTAGCGGCGGGGCTTGAGCATGGCACCTCTATTGAAAATCTGGACATAATTTTTATAGTCGTCTGAAGTGGACATTCCTTGATCCATTTCTGCAAACATTCATAATCTCAAAAATTCACCTCGCCATAACCCTCAGCATTGGCAACGCGACAGCCCACGCTTTACGTCATGATCTATTTCGACCATCTGATCCAGAGTCGATATGCTGAAAACCACGTACATGTACGTCGAAGCCGAATTGGCGATGTAAGAACAGAGACTGGTCAGACTTCAGGAATTCGGTATAAGGCATTCCTATATTATGCTCCAGTTATTGAAAGCGCTGTAATTATGCAAATCTCGCGAGCGTGATTGATGCTTCTAACTCACGCTGCATCTCGCTCGCGGCAAAGCACTGTGCATAAAAAACACTTGTCATAATGGCCGCAATCTGGCGGTCAGTTCCCACTAAAAATCAACGCACGCTCAGAGGGGCTTGGTAGATTACGCCTCGCCAATTCAATCTTGAAATGCTCTGCAAACAAAAAAACGACAAAAACTGTTCATCTCGTATATAGTAAATCGGTTTATGATAGCGCACTGTCCAATTTTTATTATCCCTCTGTTTATTTATCCACGGCTTTAGCTTAACTCTATGAAATTCATTGATCTTCCTGTTGTTTATTCCAAGACATTCTCGTTGCTTTTTTTATTGCTATTGACCTTTTTTGGCTTGGCAGACGCAGGGGCAAAAACGGTTGCGCCAGATAAAGGCCAAAAAAATACTACGATTGAGATTACCAAAGATACCTTACAGGCAAAAATTGAGGCTATCAATACCCGTGAAGGGCTTGATGACGCGCTAAAATCCAAGGTGTTGTCTATTTATCAATCGGCGCAAGATAATCTGGTTAACACTGAAAACTTCAAGGCGCGAATCGTTGACTTTAATCAAGCGTTAAAGCAGGCACCTGAGCGAACCAAAAAGCTGCAAAAAGAAATTGAACAGACGCTGTTAAAGGTCTCCAAACAAAAAACCGAAGATTTTACCAAGATACCCACTGAAGAATTGGATCAACGTTTAATTATTGAGAAAGGAAAAATAAGCGCGTTAGATGAGCAATTAAAAAAACTGGAAAATGAACTGGCTTTGCAACAGAGTCGTCCACAACTTATTCGAGAGGAGACGGTAACGGCAAAACAGGATCTTGAAGCGACACAAAAAAAACTTGAGGGGCCTGCTGATAAAGCGGGTTCAAAACTGGAAGCGGAAGCCAGGCCGATTTATTTAAAAACACTGGTTGATTCACGCACGGCAGAATTAAAAGCACTGGAGGTTGAAGCCATCAGTAATCCGATGCGGGTTGAATTGCTTAAATCCGGGTTTCGGTTGCTGGACATTCAAAAAAATGCCTTAACCCCTATCACGACGGCAATAGAAAATCTGTCAACTGATCGGCGCGAACAAGAAGCCAAGGACATGCAGGATGCACTCAGTCAGGCAGAAAAAGAGCTGTCGGGTAAACATCCCCTCATTCAAACCAGAACCCGGGAGAATATTCAATACAGTCGAGACTTACAGGCTATTGCTGCCAAAATTGAAAATTACATCGGGCAAAAAACCAAAGTAGATGCCCATGCGATTGAAATTGAGGATGACTTTAAAAGTGCAGATAAAAAAATCAGTCTGGCGGGCTTAAGTCCGGCACTGGGTAAAATCCTGCGTGAGCAGCGACGTAATTTAACTACTCAAGATCAATTTACCCTGCAATCAGAAACCATTCAGAATGAAACGGCATTAACCAGTCTTGAGCAATTTAAAATTGAAGATCAGTTAAAACAACTGACCGACCTTGATGCCGTTTTGCAGCAGATAATGGCGACTCAAGTTGATCCCAAACTGCCGGTAGAGCAGCGCATGATGATTCAGGCTGAATTGCGGGTATTACTCAACAGCCAAAAAGAGTTGCTAAACAAACTCGCCATTGATTACACGACTTATCTGCGTACGCTGGGCGATTTTGATTTTGCCAGACAACAAATGCTCATTCAGGCCACCAAGTTTGCAAGTTACCTGGATGAAAATTTATTGTGGGTAAAGAGTTCTGACCCCATTAACGGTGATACTTTAACCGGTTTATATCATTCGACTACCTGGTTGTTGTCGCCCTTTAACTGGATGGCATTAACTCAAGATATGCTGAAGGTGGCGCTACAAAAGCCCTTTTTAATTTTCATGGGCTTATTGAGCTTGGTATTACTGCTGTTAACCAAAAACCGGGCCAAACAACAACTCACGACTATTTCGGTTAATGCTGAAAAGATTTATAGCAATAACTTCACTTATACTTTACAGGCGATAGCTTATACGTTAATCCTGGTTTTACCGATACCGCTTTTAAGTTATTATCTGGGTTGGTTATTAAGCAGTAATGTTCATGTTATCGACTTTACCAAGGCCATTGGCGAAGGTTTAAAAAGCGCATCAATCCCGTTATTTTTTCTGCAATTTTTTTATCGGTTATTTGCCGATGAAGGGGTTGCCTGTAAATATTTTCAATGGCAAAAAAATAACGTTCGTTTGTTACGCAAGCAAATTGCCTGGTTACGGTTTATTGCAGTGCTCACGGTATTTATTATCAGCGCCACATCGGCATCAAAAGTGTCACTGCACAGCGATAATCTGGGACGCTTGGCGTTGATCATTAGCATGATAGCCCTGGCCGTTTTTGGCGGTCGGTTACTTAATCCCAACAGCGGTTTATTAAAGAGCGTTATAAATTCGGATCCAGAAGGCTGGTTAGCCAAATTGCGTTATATCTGGTATCCAATAGTGATTTTAATACCCATCGTCATTATTGGTTTTGCTGTCGCAGGTTATTATTTGAGCGCACTTGAACTACAGGCGCAATTAATTATCTCGCTGCGGTTAATTTTTCTGGTGATGATTATTCATGAATTGGTGATTCATTGGTTAACGCTGGTTAAGCGGCAGTTGGCTATAACCAATGCCCAACAAAAACGCAAAGCCGCTTTTCTGACTGAAAAAAATCCGGCTAGCGGGGGCGAAGATCCGGTTATAGCCGTTGATGAACAGCTTATTGATATTCCGAAAATAAATGCCCAAACCATCAGATTACTTAACGTATTTATCACCTTAAGCTTGGTTATCGGCTTTTGGGTCATCTGGAAAAATATATTACCCGCTTTTTCCTTTTTGGATCGCATTGTACTCTGGCAGCATTTGGTTACCAGTGATAACCAGGAAAGCTACCAACCGGTCACCTTAACCAATCTGCTACTGGCTGGACTCTATTTTTTTATAGCGGTCGTTTCGGTGCGAAATTTTTCCGGCATTATGGAATTATTAGTATTTAGACGTTTGGCGATAGAAGCGGGTGGTCGTTATGCCGTTAATCAGTTGGCAAATTATACCTTGATTACTATCGGCTTTATTAGTATAGCGAATGAGCTGGGTGGCAGTTGGTCGCAGGTACAATGGCTGGTTGCTGCGCTCAGTGTTGGTTTGGGTTTTGGTTTGCAAGAGATTTTTGCCAATATGGTGTCGGGCATCATTTTATTGTTTGAACGCCCGATACGGGTCAGTGATACCGTAACCATCGGCACTGTTACCGGTAAAGTCAGTCGTATCCAAATGCGTGCGACAACCCTGATAGACTGGGATCAAAAAGAACATCTTGTGCCCAACAAAACCTTCATCACCAGTCAGTTGGTCAATTGGACGCTATCCGACACCATAACCCGTGTCGAGATTATTGTTGGCATTGCCTACGGTTCTGATATTGAACTGGCGCACAAAGTCATGCTGGACACCGTACTCTCAACGCCAATGGTATTGGCAGAACCTGCACCGAGTGTATTGATAGTGGGTTTTGGCGACAATGCGCTGACATTCTCCATTCGTATTTTTGTCAGTGAACTGGCACACCGTTTGCCAGTCTCCCATGATTTATATATGCGACTTGAAAAAGTCTTGCGCGAACATAAAATAGAAATCCCATTTCCGCAGCGGGACATCCATATTCGTTCAGTAGCCCCCGAATTTGGCGCAATAGATCATGGCATGTTAAGAAAACACCTATAGTC
Organism: Methylococcaceae bacterium; assembly: GCA_037130115.1. Taxonomy (GTDB): domain Bacteria; phylum Pseudomonadota; class Gammaproteobacteria; order Methylococcales; family Methylomonadaceae; genus Methylobacter_C. Next base: position 4,409 of record JBAXTQ010000070.1, on the reverse strand, counting down.
TTTCAGAAATTAAACGTCTACTACACGACCATTTAACTCATACGGATAACATCTCTTAAAGGGATGGTATCCAATGTCATTAAGTTAAGCGCAAGTTGTTTAAAAAACTGGAGTGCAATCGCTTTAGCTATTGCCTGCACAACAGCTAAAGCGGTTTTACTCCCGTTGTATGCTGAACTTAATGACATTGCCCCACACCCTATCGTTCCCACGCTCCGGCGTGGGAATGCCGTCAGTGACGCTCCCGCGTCACGCAACGCTGGAGCGTTGCTAGATGAATTCCCACGCCGGAGCGTGGGAACTAGGCTGATTCTGAGGTTGTTTTCTGAGTACTGCCTTATTTATCTGAAAATCTATAATGAGAAAAAAGCCGCCATTAATTGGTTGGTCGGCAACAAAAGCGTAAGATAGCAACTATTTGAATCGAGCATAATTATTTATGAGTAACACTTTACAGTACGAAGCCATGTTTTCCAGCGTCATTGGTCAAGAGTATGACATGCTGCAATTGATTTGCCCTTCGGCAACCGAGATGAGTCGGTTGGTGGGTGATGCCGTGCATGCTTATCCCGGCACAACGCAGCCCTTGCAGGTTGTTGAATTGGGGGGTGGAACCGGCATTACTACGCTGGCTTTATTGACGGCCAAAGACGATATTAAGGTGTTTAGCGTTGATAATGAGCCAACCATGCAAGAGCAGGCCAAGCAGCGCTTGCAACAATGGGTAACGGATGGACGGTTACGCTTTTGTGGAGATGATGCGTTGACGGCATTACAAGCATTAGCGGATGACAGCGTGGATATCATCGCGTCAGCTTATACCTTGCACAATTTTTTTAATGGTTATCGCGAGCAGGTTATTAAGGAAATTTTTCGTGTCCTAAAGCCCAATGGACACTTTATTAATGGTGACCGTTATGGCTTAAACGACATCAGGCAGCACACCCGCGCCGTTCAGGAAGAAGTCAGTCATTATTTTAAAGTCCTCACGCCCCTTAAGCGCAGCGATTTACTGGAACAATGGATTGTACATTTGTTTAATGATGAATCGGAAGATCACGTCATGCGTGAAGCCGTTGCTGTGCATCAATTGCATGATTCGGGGTTTCTGAATGTTAACGTTAGTCGTCGACATGGAGTGAATGCCCTGGTGACAGCGATAAAACCGGTAAGCTGAACACAGTCATTATTACGTAAGGTTGAACCGATTCAGTAATCAGCCATTAAAAATAGAACACAGATAACACGGATTTAACTGATAGACACGGATAAGAGCGATTTTTCCGCCGGGTTCTCACGCTCCAGTCAGCGTCGGAAGATAGGGTAGGGGGCAATGTCGTTAAGTTAAGCGTAAGGAATGCGCATGAAATAACTTAGGCATCTGGCTCCCTCTCCCACTGGGAGAGGGCTGGGGTGAGGGAATATAAATGGTCAAGTTACTTCATGCACGTTCCTAAGTTGTTTAAAAAACTGGAGTGCAATCGCTTCAGCTATTGCCTGTTAAAACAGCTAAAGCGGTTTTACTCCAGTTGACTGCTTAACTTAATGGCATTAGGGTAGGGGTTATTTATTGCGAGTTACCTAAGGTCTTTTTTGACTATAAATAAAATCCGTATAATCAGTGTCATCCGTGCTCTATGATTGAAGCCAACAATACTTTAAAGGTTTTTATGACAAATAGAATAGGATTATTAGCTGTAGTTTTTTTTATGGCGGGTTGTAGCAGTATTGGGTTTTTAGAAAACATATCCACGGAAAGAATCACTACCGTTAAAGAAGACAGGGATGGATTGACTTATTTATCGAATGAAAACAAACCGTTCACGGGTAAATATGACGAACATTTTGAAAATGGCAAGAAAAGTCTTGAAATCAGTTACCGCGATGGCAAAGAAAATGGCTTAACCACTATGTGGCATGAAAATGGCCAAAAATACGGCGAAATAAACTATAAAGACGGTAAGCAAGATGGTTTAACAAAAATGTGGCATGAGAACGGCCAAAAATACGGCGAAATAAATTACCAAGACGGTAAGCAAGAAGGCTTGATGAAGGCTTGGCACAAGAACGGGAAGAAAAAAAATGAAATCAATTATAAAGAAGGCACCAAAAATGGCTTGTCAACGGAGTGGTATGAAAATGGAACCAAAAAGTTGGAGGCTCAATTTAAAGATGACAAGTTAAACGGCTTATCGACACTATGGGATGAAGGCGGCAATAAAGTATCTGAAATAAACTATAAAGACGATGAAGAGAATGGGTTGTCGATCTCTTGGTACAGCAACGGGCAAAAGCAAATTGAAACATTTTTTATGGCTGGCAAAGCCAATGGCTTGGTAACGATGTGGTATGAAAACGGTCATAAAAAATCTGAAATTAACTACAAAGACGGGAAGATAAACGGATTAGTGACAACATGGAATGAAAAAGGGCAAAAAAAAACCTGTCAATCAGCGTCAACACACTGCCCGTGAACAGCGTAAAAGCATCACTACCGGAAGTGACCAGGCGCAGGGTACTAAAAAATACAACAGATGCTTTACCACAACGGTAATTATTCAGTCCCCCTTTTTGACAAAGAGGGGTTAGGGGAGATTTTATTAGATAAATTCCCCTCAATCCCCCTTTTTCAAAGGGGGAGGTTAATGCTTAGAAATGCGCATGAAACAACTTAGGCATCTTGCTCCCTCTCCCACCGGGAGAGGGCTGGGGTGAGGGCTTATAAATGGTTAAGTTATTTCATGCACGATCCTTACCCAAAACGTTACACAAAGGAGCTTGGAAAATGCTGATTGAACGAATAGGCTTTATTGTTTTAACGCTGATGATGGCGTTTTTTAATCACAGCGTATTGGCGGGCAGCATTCCTTTAATGTACAGGCCATTACCGGGCTTGACTGCCGGGCAATTGGCTGTAGTGGTGAATGATGAAGACCCATTGAGTCAGCGTATCGCTGATTATTATCAAGGTATGCGGCATATTCCACAGGCCAACATGATTCATGTTCGGTTTGATTCAACAGCCAACGCCTTGTCAAAAAAAGAGTTTGCCAAACTAAAAGAACAAGTGGATGCGAAAACACCCAAAGCCGTGCAAGCGTTTGTATTAACCTGGCTAAAGCCGTTTCGTGTTGATTGTATGTCAATCACTACCGCTTTTGCAGCGGGTTTTGATCAAGCCTTTTGTGCAAAGGTCTGTGAAGAGAGCCGAAAAAGTCCCTATTTTGCATCCGATAGCGAAAAACCGTTTACTGATTATGGTTGGCGTCCCACCATGACCTTGGCCGGACGTTCGTTTGATGACGTTAAGCGTTTGATTGATCGCGGAGTGGCCGCTGATTCCACTCGTCCGCAAGGCTCTGCGTATTTATTAAAAACCAGTGATCAGGCGCGTAGCACACGGGCGGCTTTTTTCCCTGAAGTGGTCAAGGCATTTGCCGGGTTGTGGCCCGTTAATTATCTGGAACAGGACAGCCTTGAAAATAAAACCGATGTTATGTTTTATTTTACCGGCAAGATGAAGGTAGCCAACATTGATAAAAATACTTATCTGCCCGGCGCTATCGCCGATCATTTAACGTCAGCGGGTGGCGTATTGACAGGTAGCGATCAAATGAACATTCTTGACTGGATAACTGCGGGCGCAACAGCAAGCTATGGCGCAGTCGTTGAGCCTTGTAATTATCCGGTCAAGTTTTCGCATCCCGGCGTATTGCTACATTATTACTTGCGTGGCAATACACTGATTGAGGCTTACTGGAAAAGCGTCTGGGAACCGGGGCAGGGCATTTTTGTTGGAGAGCCGCTGGCCCGACCCTTTGCTTCCCCTCCGAAAAAGTAAATGCGATACTTAATGGGTGTAGTTGTTCAGCTCCCTTTGAAAAAGGAGAGAGCAAAGCGAGGGACGGGGGGATTTATTTAAAAAATATCCCTTAACCCAAGCGACTCCGAGAGTGTGTTGATTTTTAGTTGGAGATGTCTGGCAGGTCTCGGCCATTATGAATAGTACCCAGTTATGAATATCATTTAGGTAAGTTGCTGGACAGGCTTCATGAATATTGGCTTTGCGGCATGCGCCACGTCAAATTAGTAGGCTACCAATTTAAAGCGGGACAGATAAATAAAACCGGCCTATTGATTCCGGGAGCGCTGAGCCCCAGCTCGGCGTAGTTACCAATAGTCAGTAATCGGTTTGACTATCCCGTGCCGAGCTGGGGCTCGGCGTTCCCAGAAAGTTATCTGTCCCAGCTTAAGTTGGTAGCCAATTAGTAGACATAATTTTCGGAAAAATATTCTGTTGAATTTGCAACAGGGAACCATTATGAAACTCGTTACTCTTCCTATCGCCCATAAAACGTGGCTATCACGCCCCAAACTCGTAGCTGGAGTTTTATAATGACCGCAAAAGA
>JBAXTQ010000007.1:0-53851 GCA_037130115.1 Methylococcaceae bacterium | reverse complement strand
ACTAAACAACCACCAGCTTAAGCTGGTGGGTTTGAGTTACGGACTGGAAGTCCGGATACGCGTCGACTTAACGACGCGTCTTATGCAACGAACCATTGCTCGAACTCGTTCAGCAATTTTTCCTGTCAAAATTTTGTAGCGGTATTTTGTCGCCTAAACAAAGTGATACTCAATTTGAAAAATCGTATGGCTGCCATACCTGTAGCCCATGACACGCTTCAAAATAGGTCGTTTATCAGCTGAAGATAACCGGCTGGAAGCCGGTGGTTTTAACCTTACTTATGGACAATAAAATATGCGCGGACGTTAACGACGACAGCGCATGATGCCAATTAGCTTCGATAGCTGGATCACCTTGCGCGGTTTGCACTTCATAGCTACCGGCACCGGTCAACTTAGCAACATGAATATAAAAGCTGCCGCTTTTTGCCCCATGCTCGACCCGGAAATCAGCGGGTGCAGGCAAGATGTTACCGCCACCGCCGTGTACGATGTCTTTGCGCAGGTCGTAGCCGGTGGTGGCAAGAACCTGTACATCGCCTAGCGCCACCAATTCCAGATAAGGTACGAGGCGTTTGAAGAGTTCGGTTAGTGCTTGCCGGGCAGTATTGCGTTGGGCTATTTTAAGGCTGTCGTGGCTGAGGGCGGCATGATAACCGTCCAAGTAAGCCGTGTAGGCGGCGGTGAGTTGAGCCAGTGTGGGAACTTGCGCGACCCACGGCTCGGGATAATAAACATTGGCGGTTAAGGCGGTGACGATAGAGCCTGCTTTGGCCAGATAACTGGCTTCACTCAGGGAATCAAACCTAATAATAAGCTTGGCTTGCATGGGGATACTCCACTCGATAAGGTTGGCTTTCAAGACGAACGACACTATCAACTTAGGGGATAGTTAGGTGCAACCGCTGGTGATGAACCCTTGTGCAATGACTGGAGGTAAACGGTTAAGCCTGACGCATGTCCGCGCTGTCAACGAGCAACTGCGAATATCTCATTGATGATGGGTGGAATATAATACGATATAGGGAAAAGTCAAGTAAAAACCACAGCTTTATTAATAAATAAGTCAATTTTTTGCGATTCGATTGGCATTTTATCGCAAGGGAATGCGAACTTAGCCCGATCTTTTCGGAACTTAAGCCGCCAGATTCCCATTTGTTTGGACAAACATGGGCAGAGAAAACGATTTAATTGCGATTAGGTATCAATAAATGCCCGTATTAACGGCCAGGATTCGCAATTGTGAGGAATAAGTATAGATACTCGTCGCCTTCACTTCGCATTTGGGTGCTCCCGATTCCGATTCGGGTTGAAAGATTTCGCATTCTTGAGGAGACAAATGGCAATCGAACGTTAAAGATTGCGATCTTTGTACTCGCTCCCAAGCTCCCAGCTCTCGTCGTTATACACAAATGTCATAAAGCTCGTCATTCGTAATTATTCACCTCCCCCATTGAAAAAGGGGGATTGAGGGGGATTTATCTAATAAAATCTCCCCTAACCCCTCTTTTTCAAAGAGGGGGACTGAATACTTACTTTTGTACTCGTTCCCAAGCTCCAGCTTCCAGTCTCGCGAAGCTGGAGCTTCGGCTTCGCGGTTCCCAAGCAGGAGCTTGGGAACCAGAAGAACATTAACTGTTTTTGCTTTTCTTCGTGTTCTTCGTGTCTTCGTGGTGAATATTTTTCTTGTACTCGTTCCCAAGCAGGAGCTTAGGAACCAGAAGAACGTTAACCGTTTTTGCTTTTCTTCGTGTTCTTCGTGTCTTCGTGGTGAATTCTTTTGTACTCGCTTGCGCTCGAAAAGCCTTATTCCCGGCCTACGAGGCAACTTATACCGGGATTAACTGTGCACTTTATCGAGCCAAATTATTTATCAGCCATTTTGTATCCTGCAAGTTTACAAGGGCTCAGGGTATAAATGCTTGTCAGCGAATCGTTAAGGTGGATTAATTACCTTAATTTGTTTATCTGGCTGTCGCCAATTTAAGCTACAAGTGGTATAGTTTGACCGATAAAACTATTGAGCGGTTATTTATACGCCAAATGAGCTCATATAGAATATAAAGGGATATTCTTGCTAAATCAGCAAGCCTATCTAAACGTGTAGTCTCTTTTTAAGGCCGGAACAGCTTAATAATATGAATGAATTTTTACAAACCATTATTGCCAAGATAAAACAATTACTTAACTCGTCTCCAGCGCCTGTAGTGCAAGCAGTTGCAAACAAGCCCGCAGCAAGTACCGAGCCAGCCCCCATAGCAGTACCTATAAACAGACCTTCAAGTGCTACTCAAGCTGCGGTTGTTGTCGCGCCAAAAATCATTAAGCAAGACAACACTGATAACCTTCCACAAGATTCAACGCTGAGACGACATGCTATCGCGCATTTACGCAGCTTGATTGAATCGATTAATCCAGGTCGTCCCACTGACTCTTCTTTAAGCCGTCATTATGACGCGCTAATTAATGCTGAAATTGAACAATGCATTAGCGATAAAGGCGCAATTGAGCGTTTAGTTGTTACTGTTGAAGCCCATAAAAAAGCGTTGGCTCAACCCGTTACAGCACCGATTGAACCCGTGGTTAACTCAGAAATTAGCGTTGAAGAAACTGTTGTTCAGGCCGAAGCCACCGTGTTGGAAGAAACAGCCGTTGAAGCCAACAGCCCGCTTCCACCCACTGATTCAACTTTACGCCGTCATTACGATACGATGATTGATAATGAACTAAACAGCCTCTTGGAAGGCAAATAAGTTTAGGAACGTGCACGAAATAACTTGACCATTTATATCCCCTCACCCAGTCCTCTCCCGGTGGGAGAGGGAGCAAGATGCCGAAGTTATTTCATGCGCACTCCTTAGTGACGTCACAACAGCCGGGATGGGCTGACGATAAAAGCCCATCCTGAATGTAAGTATTCAGCCCCTCGCTTTGCTCGCCTGCCTTTGAAAAAGATGGGCAAGGGTAATGCTGTTAATTTAAGCATACAAATGGAGTAAAACCGCTTTAGCTGTTTTTGCAGGCAATAGCTGAAGCGATTGCACTCCAGTTTTTTAAACAAATTGCGCTTAATTTAACGGCATTGAGGCTGCGGAGGATTTATCTAATAAAATCCCCCTCAGCCCCCCTTTTTCAAAGGGGGAGGCCATATTTACAACCCAGTCTATTTGCAAGTCGCCAAAATAGCCAGGCTCAAAACATCGGCATGACTTTCCAGCAAGGTAAAGTTTTCTTTGGCTCGGGTAATGGCAGTGTAGACCAGTTCTCGCGTGAGCACCGGACTTCTGGTTTCAGGCAGAATCAACGCCAGATGGTTAAACTCGGAGCCTTGGGATTTATGCACCGTTATGGCATAAGCTGCTTCCACATCCGGTAGCCGCATTGGTGATATCCAAATAATCTTCACGTCATCGCGTGAGTCTTCGCTGGGAAAAGCCACCCGCAGCTTCCCGGTGCTGTCTTTAAGCGTCATGCCCACATCGCCATTCATCAAACCCAGATTATAATCGTTGCGCGTGATCATAACCGGGCGACCTTCATACCAAAGCGCCGGTTTTTGTTTGGGAAACAACCATTGTTCCATGCGCTGATTTAAACCTTCCACCCCCCAAACTCCGCGACGCAAGGCACAAAGCACCTGAAAGGTATCAAAGGCATCCAGCACTTGTTTGGCCCAGTGATTATAGTGCGTGCTCTCCGTGGGTCGTTTTTTATGAATAACATCCAGATAATAACCGTAGCCTTGACGGGCATTGGGCTTGCCGTTGTCGGCCACACCCGCATTGGCTAAAACCAACTGCTTTAAATGGTTGTCCGCAGGATGGGTCAACAGAATGCGGTTGAGATCCTGATAGCGTGCGGTATCTTTTAAAATGGCTTGAGCCTGTTCGGCATCACCCTGATTGACTGCTTTGGCTAATTGCCCGATACCGCTGTGCTCACCAAATCGATGACTATAGCGCAGCATAACCGTTTGCTGGTTAATGGCGGAACCAACGGCGGCGGGTTCATTGAGTGCTTCGTCAATATAGGGTCTCATCCAGGCGCGGGTTTGTTCATCGTAGGCTTGGTTTTCTGCACCGTGACATAAATCGCCCATCACTGAACCCGCTTCGACAGAAGCCAATTGATCCTTGTCACCCAGCAATATTAATTGGGCTGATTCGGGCAGCGCATCCAGTAATGACGCCATCATTTCCAAATCAATCATGGACGCTTCATCAACAATGACAATATCTGCCACCAAGGGATTATTTCGATGATGGACATAATGCCGCGAGTCGTGCCGACTACCCAGCAACCGATGCAAGGTACTCGCCTTTTTGGGAATACACTGTTTAAGATCATCAGGCACCGCCAGTTTTTCCAAAGCTTTGCTAATGGATTCACTCACCCGCGCTGCCGCTTTTCCGGTCGGTGCCGCCAGCAAAATAACCAGCTTGCGGGTATTGTTGGATTCGTCGTTAGCCAGCTTAAGAAGCAAGGCCAACAGCTTGGTTAAGGTGGTGGTTTTACCGGTGCCAGGACCCCCGGTAATAATGGCAAAACGTGCCCGCAAAGCCAATATACAGGCAATTTTTTGCCAATCGGGATTTTCAGGACTTTTGGACGCAAACAAACTCTGTAATTGTGCCTGCAAGGCTTCCGGCAGATCGGCTCTAACAGGTTGCAATCGTTGTTGAATGGCTTGATCCAGTATTTGCTGATACTGCCAATAACGTCGTAAATATAAGCGGTTGCCCTCCAAAACCAAGGGGCTATTGCCCTGCCCTGATCCGACCAACCCTGAGTTGTTCAATGCCGCTTGCCACTGTTCGAGGTTATAAGCGTTAAGCTCGGAAAACTCTGCCAATGCTTCGTCAGACTCGGACAAATTATCATCATCACCGGGAATAGCCAGCGTTAGTCCGGGTTGTTGACATAGCTTTTCAAGATCCAGATAAACGTCTCCCCTACCCAATTGATGGCTAACCAGTGCGCCGGCCCAAAGCACCGGCTCACTCGCATCGGCGTCCTGATCCAAAAGAAAGCGCACAAAAGCCCTGTCCATCAGATTTAACCAACCCAGACTGATCCATTTATCCAGACTTTCAAGCACTGATAACCCCGATTTCATGCCATTTCTCCGTGATGGGTCGAACCCAAAAACAGACCATCCAAACCTTCAATTAATGCCTTGGGCGGCTTGTCAAATACCCGACCACCGGCAGTGCCGTTTGAGCCGCGCAAAAACAGATAAAGACCGCCGCCGACATGGGTATCGTAATCGTAACTGTCGCCCAATCTGGTTTTTAATAACCGGTGCAGCGCCAACAAATACAGGGCATATTGCAGATCATAACGTTTGCCCAACATGGCGATTTCCATTGCTTCCGGTGTGTAAGCCGCATCATTGTTACCCAGGCCGTTAAATTTGTAATCAGCGATGTAATATTGACCGTTATGGACAAATACCAAATCGATAAAGCCTTTCAACAAACCGTTCACCTGAGTCGGCAACAATCGTGGACGTGCTTTTCCGGCAAAAGTATAGCGGGTCACCAAGCGATCCAACGCTGACACGTTCACACTGTCTGCACCCAGCAAAAATTCAAGTTCAGCCTGATAATGGTCAACTTCAAGCGAACCCAAGCTGACCGTTTCACCGTCCAGCAAGGGCATGGTTAACCATTGCGTTAAGGCCGTAGCAATAAGATCACGCTTGTCATCCCAGGTGTCGCTGCTAAAAATCTTGTCAATTACTTTCTGCTGTTGCGCGGGGTCGTCTTGCATCGCTATAAAACCATGCTGCGCACACTCTTCCAGCAAGCCATGAATCAACACGCCGGGGCCAGCGCCCCGTGGCAGACTATGCACGCCGGACAGCTTTTTTGTTAATGCGCCAACGGTGCTATCCGCTTCATCACTTTGTTTATCTTCCTGAGCGTTTTCGGGAGCGTTGGACAGCGTGAGATCATTATTTTGAAGCGTGTTTTTATGTTCCATCTGCAAGGCGCTGTAACTGGCAACCCACCAGTTATCGGTAATGGTGGCGGTAGATTTTAGCGGTGCCTCCAGGGCTTCGGCTTGCTCCAAAGGCCGGTAATAATCAGGGCTGGGTTCAGGAATTTTTAGCAGTGCGATGCCGTCACAATTACCTTTGAGTTGAGTCAGATGAGCCACCAAAGCGTTGGCGGGTGTTTTAGGTTGCCAACCCAGCAAGTAGCCCGCCGCACTTTTGTCCAATTGACTGTCTTTGGTATTGCCGCTTTTAATCGGTGCAAAACCCAGCCAACAGGCATGTTGTGCCCGCGTGATGGCGACATAAAATAAACGCAAATCTTCTTGAAGCCGTTCCCGGTCGCTGATATTTTTAATAGTATCGGCCTTGCTTAAATCAATGCTTAAATTTTGCTCCGCATCATGGTAACGATAATAGTGACTGTAACGACCGCTAACTTCCCTAAAGCTACAGATAAACGGCAAAAATACCAGCGGATATTCAAGACCTTTGGATTTGTGAATGGTGATAATTTTGATCAAGTTGGCATCGCTTTCCAGTCGAATCACACTGGCTTCAGCGGCTTGATCGGTGGCGGCAATTTCTTCTGCCATCAGCCTGATTAACGCCTGTTCGCCTTCGAGTTGTGCGCTGGCTTGTTGCAGCAATTCGGCCAGATGCAGCAGATTGGTTAAACAGCGTTCGCCTTCATTTTCAGTCATCAGCCGCGCAGGCAAACCGTAGTCACTCATCAGTTGCCGCAAGGTTGGCAGAATACCATCCTGTTGCCAGCGTTGCTGATAACCCAAAAAGCGTTCCAACTGTTGCTCCCAGCTCGGCTCGTCAATAGTCAGTTGCTGAAGCGACTGATAAGACCAGTCCAAAACAGCGGTACTTAAAGCCGCACGCACTTTGCGCTCGTTGCGGGGTTCGGCCATTGCCTTTAGCAAAATCAACAAATCAGCCGCTTCTGGGGTTGCATAAATGGAATCACGCTCTGAAAGATAAACGCTACGCAGTCGCCGGTTTGCCAGCGCATTGCGGATAACTTTAGCTTCTGTACCGCTACGCACTAAAATGGCAATGTCGGAAGGTTGCAAGGGTTTAATCATGCCGTCGGACGATATAAATCCGGTTTGCCCCTGCTTTGCCAAATTTAGCAAGCGCACAATCTCGCTGGCGGTCACTTCGGCCATGTTTTCCCGATAGTCCGGCATACCGATGGCGTCCGATGAATCCCAATGCCACAAGGTTAAAGCGGAACCCGCTTCACCATTAACCACCCATTTATCATCCCGGCCTTGGGCATCAACGGGTATAAACGGCAACGGATTACTGGTAACGCTTTTGAACAGAAAAGCCCCTTTGGTTTGTTTATCCGCTTCAATAAATACCTGATTAACCGCTGCCACCAAGGCTTTGGTCGAACGAAAGTTCTTACCCAGCGTGTAATGTCGTCCTGCCGTAACGTGATGCGCTTTAAGATAGGTATAAATATCAGCCCCCCGAAACGAATAAATCGCCTGTTTGGGATCGCCAATCATAAAACAACCCAAGCCGTTATCACTGTCTGCCGGATACAAATTGGCAAAAATGCGGTACTGCACCGGATCGGTGTCCTGAAATTCATCAATCAAGGCAATCGGATATTGTTCACGAATCACACCGGCCAGGCGCTCACCGTTGCCGCCTTGCAGCGCCTTATCCAAACGCGTCAGCATATCGTCGAAGGTGATATGCGCCAAACGCTGTTTTTCGGTATCGTAACGCTGCCTTATCCAATGAATAGCGTGCAACGTTAGCGTTTCTGTCACGTCAATTTCTTGCTCAACATGAAAGGCCAACTCATCAATGGCTTCAAAGGTAGCGTGCTGTAATTGATCGGCTTTATTTTTATGGGCATTGACCAGTCCTGACACTAATTTTTCTTGACCGAATTTTGCCAAATCCTCAATGCTCAGATTAATGCCACGTTGTGCCCACGCACCCAAGTCCGACAACTTGCCGTTAAAAGTGGCTTGCCGATATTGATTACCGTTTAACCAACGCTCACGAGAAGCATTGTTGAGCAACTTTTCTATTTTATCTTTCTGCTCGGCCCATAAATCGCGTGCAGTCTTTTCCAGAGTACCGCGTTTTTGCTCCCACTCCTCCCAGGTTTTAAAGACAGCCGCTATGTCGGTGTTGACGCACTCAAGTCCCTTCGCTTCGGTTTCAGACAACAACGACTTAAGCAATTTAGTTAATGCTTCTGGCGAAGCAGCCAGCTTAAGCGCCGCCTGACAAGACACTTCAGATAACGGATAAAAAAACGTTCGCCAATAATCCCGCACCACTTCATTTAAAAGTTCGGTATCATCGGTGTTAACTTCCTGACGAAACAGGCTGCCGCTGTCAAAAGCGTGTTGCTGCAACATGCGGTTACACCAACCATGAATGGTGTAAACAGCGGATTCGTCCATCCAGTTGGCCGCCAGTTCCAAACGACGGGCACAAGCAGGCCATTCATGGTCTGGGTAACTGGTGCGTAGCGATTCCAAAAAGTCATCACTCTCTACCGACTGTTCACGAAAATAACCGGCAGCTTGGGTCAGTCGTGCGCGTATGCGTTCACGTAATTCTTTGGTTGCTGCATCAGTAAACGTGACCACCAAAATATCGGGCGGCAATAAGTCACGACCGGATTGCGACTCCTCTTGACCATGTCCCAAAATCAGTCGTACATACAAGGCCGCGATCGTATAAGTCTTGCCAGTACCGGCACTGGCTTCAATCAGACGGGTGCCGGACAACGGGAAATCAAGCGGATTTAAAAGATTGGCGACGGTCATTTTTTTGCATCCTGTGCAGTTTGTTGCTTAAGTTGAGTCCATGCAGATCGATAAAGCGTTTCCGTCCATGTCTTAAAATCACCGGAGGCAGTCACTTGAATCAAGCCGGCAAAGGTTGGAAAAAACCGCGACAAATACGCATCGTAAGCCACTTCACCCGGCGTCCAGTCATCCCCTTGATAGGCAAACCTTGCGGCATCCGTGGCTTTGGCTTCATCCGGTGTGGCACTTAACCAGGCAAATGCGGTTTTACAGGCAAGCGGTAACGGTGCCTGCATCCCCACCAGCCATGCCTGGATTACTGTTTTAAGTTGTTCAAAAGCTTCGGCTTGCGTCTGTGGGGCAATCTCAATCACGCTATCCGACCCCATCACCACCGTTTGAACATTAATACCGGAGGCGCAACCCGCCAGATGTTGCACCCAGTACAGCAACAGGTTGTGGTATTTTATTTTATCGGTCTTGGTCAGCAACGTTTGTGCGGTTATATGAATCAAACCCGTACTCAGTCCATCGCTGCTTTGCCGCAAATTAATTAACTCGCCGGTTAACTGTACCGTCATGTTATCCGCCAATGCAAAACTCAAATCAATAACGCATGCCTCAAGTTCAGTCGGCCATAAAACAAGCAATGACTGATAACGCTGCCAGACCTGACTGACAGGGTCGGCAATATCGCTGTATGCCGCATGGGCAAAACCGCCGAGCGGAAGTTTACCTTGCCGCGCCATAGTCGTGCGCTGCTGCTCCAAGAAAACTGCCGTGTTGTCGGGGGTTTCACTTTGCAGGGCATCGAGCAAACTTTTACCCAGCACATAACTTTCCAAGCGGTTAAAGCCAAACGGTTCGTTGTCTTCACTGGTGACGGTTTCTTGATCAAAGCCAAATTTAAGCGTGTTATTACAGAACGTTTTTACCGGCGCTTTAAGAAAACGCCCCAAGGCTTCCAGACTCAGGGCAAAGGCTTTTTCATACGCCGTTGCGGTGGTTGAACCGGGCAAACCAAGCAACTCCGGAGGCTCAAACCATTCCCGTGCGTAAGTAAACAAACGCGCATCCCGATTTTTGATGACATACTGTGTGCTAAAAGGTTGTAACGGGTGGTCAACGGTTAATGCTTTCAACAACGGCAGCCGGTTATCGGCCAGTTGCCAACCCAGAGCCAGCGTATCGCGTAGCTGACTGATCAGCACCGAAGGCGGACGCTCACTGTTATCACGAATATTACGGCCTACCCAGCTGATATAAAGTTGTTGTCTTGATGACAGCAACGCTTCCAGAAACAGATATTGATCATCTTGCCGACGTGAACGGTCGCCCGGTCGATATTGCCCGCGCTGACTCATCAAATCAAAACTGTGTACCGGCTGACTACGCGGATAATCACCGTCATTCATACCCAGCAAACAGATTAACCGAAAAGGGATGGCACGCATCGGCATCAAGGTACAAAAATTGACCCGACCACTTAAAAAACGCTGCTGAAGATTAGGCTCGTCCACTGCCCCCAGCCAGGCTTCACGAACCACATTCAAGGGCAAAGTATCCTTGGCGGTTAAACCGGCTTTTTCGCAGATTTGTCGCCACTCTGCCAAGGCTCGGTCAAGCGTCTCCAGCGTTTTTTGCTCCCGCTCGCTGCTGCCAAACTCAAAAAAATCGGTCAACAGAGCAGACAACGTGCGCTGCCAGTCATTGGCACTGAGCGCATGACGCAACAAGTTAGCGTACTTTTCAAGGGTTTCCAATAGATAAGCAAGACCGCCAACCCATTGCGCCTCCAATCCGCCAATTTCATCGTAAGGTTCAATACCGTTAAACGCCTCACCGGCACCGACGGCATAACCCAGCAACATCCGGCGTAAACCAAATTGCCAGGTATTGGCTTCCATCAACTCAGGCATCGCCACCGTTTGCACACGTTGCGCTGCATTTAAACCCCAGCGGATACCGGCCTCTTCAAGCCATTGATGTAATTTAGGGATCGCCACTTCATCAATGGCAAAACGTTGCCTTAAAGCCGGCACTTCCAGCAAGCCCAGAAATTCGCTCACGGTAAAGCGGGAGTCAGGCAGATTAAGCAAAGTCTCGACCGCAACCAGCAAGGGATTTTGGCCACGCAGTTGCTGATCGGCCAAACTATAAGGGATGAAACGGGCATCATCGGGCTTCATGTTGCCAAATACGGCACGAATATGCGGCGCGTATTTATTAATGTCCGGCACCATAACAATCACATCGCGTGGATGTAAACCATCAACGGCATTAAAGTGAGCCAACAACTGATCGTGAAGAATTTCAACCTCACGCTGCGGACTATGGGCCACATGAAACACCAGCGAGTCATCGACTTCAGGCAAGTCAACCGGCGTCGCTGGCAGTGGCTCCAAATCCAGTATGGTTTGTTGTAATTGTTGCAACAGACTACCTTCCCCAGGCTCGCAATAATCTTTGAACAGGTCGATTTTACTGTCCGGCCAATACCAGTTTCTATAAGCTTGGGTGTCATCAAACTGATCCAGCAACCGGATATAATCACGCCCCTGTTTACCCCAGGCGGCAAGCAACGGTTGTGAATGGAGATGTAAATCGGCTTCGGTCAACGATGCCGTCGTCCCCGATTTATAGGCGTGACGGTGGCGCTCGGCTTTTAACAGTTCTTTGTCTTCAATAATATCGGCCCAGTAATGCTGGCAAGGGTTATGAACAAACAACACAATCTGACAAAACTTGCCCAACTTGGCTAATACTTCAAGCGATTGCTGCGGCAAAGACGACAAACCAAACACGATAATCCGGCGGGGTACGCCGACAGGACGCTGTTCCAGTGCATCAATATGAGCCATAAACAAGGTATGTACCGAAGCGCGACTGGCGTAAGGCATCGTGGCATCATCCAAATCCGTCAGCACCGCCCGCCACAAGGCAGCCTGCCAGCGTTGCGCCTCAGGCATAGCTTTCGGAATTCCTTCCGCGTTACGCAAGTTATCGAGTCCGCCAGCCCAATCGGCAAGCCAGTCCGAACGATACACCTGATATTGGTCAAAAAGATCCGCCAACTGTTCAGCGAGTTGATAGCGTTTCCGGCTGTTGTTATCGACCGCCAAAAATGTCGCCAGAATCTCAAACTCAGGCCGGGTAATCAACGCAGGCAACAACCGGTACAAGCGCCAAGTCAAAAACGCTTTTCCCAGCAATTGCTCTCTGGGCACTTTATCACCGACCAACACCGCACGATAAACACCCCAAATAAACAAGGCGGGCAATTGCATGCTAATCGCCGCCGCAATCCCCAGCGCACTATTTTTCGCCAGACTTTGCTGCAACCATTGCCCCATGCCGTTACTTTGCACCAGAAACACCTCATTTTCCAACGGTGCCAACGGATGCTCCCGCAGCCAATATTCCACCACACTCCCCAACTCTTCCAGCTTGTTGGAGTGAATGACGGCAATACCGCTGTCTAGCGAGTTAGGGTGATTGGTTTCTGTCATGGCTATATTGAGGTGAAATAACGGCGGAGGTTAGAGTCATTATGGCAACTGTAGCATCTTGGAGCCAATACAGCCAGAGCGTTTTGCTGGTTTAAGAGTCCATCAGTCAGGTAGGGTGATTGCCGGTAACTAATGATACGTTGATAATCTTGTTTTGTGGCAAACCAGATGCTTGATGTTAGATAGGTTAAAACGCCTCCACTTCGGTGGTACCCATAGCGATCGGATGGCGTTTACCGTGCTATAAAATAAATTGCATAATCCATGAAAGATAGGTATTCTCTGGACTCAAGCAATAGTGCTTGAAGCGAATCTTGTCGCGTACTTGATCGAGTAATTTTTTCGGTTGTGCTGGTGTCGTATTTGTTGGTATGCTTTGTCGTGATCATTTATGTTATTGGCACTATAAACAATAGGTTATATTAATAAAATATGATTATGCGACATTTTATAATTATTATACGACAATTAATGTCGTATATATTACGTTAGGCAAAAAAGGAAGATAATGAGCAGTGATGAAGCTTTAGCTATAATAGAGAAGAGTACTAGAATAGCAACAATTGACCATATGACGCATATTGACAACCTTGATTCAATACTAGAACATGGCTTGCTCTCTCATAATAATCCACATAAAAAAGTAGACATAAGCAATCAAGAAGTCAATTCACGAAGAAATAAAATTGAACCCATATATAATAGAAACATTCATAATTATGTTCCATTATATTTTAATCCAAGAAATGCGATGCTGTATAGAAACCAAAAAATGTTTGGAGATTCAATAATAGTATTAGCATTTGATAAGGACTTACTTTTGTCTGAAAATTCTATTTTTACAAATGGAAATGCAGCATCAGATAATACATCATACTTTAATAATATTAATGACCTATTACAAATGGACTGGAATAAAATATGGAGTACTAGCTGGAATGGTCTTGAAGATTCAGAAACTATCAAGTGGAGCATGATGGCGGAAGTTTTAATTTATAAAAAATTAGAGATAACAAAACTTGTAACAGTATATTGTTCTTCTAATAAGGTTAAACAATACATAGAAAATAAGTACCAGTTTGGTAGTGTTGATATCAGTGTAGATAGGCATATCTTTTTTTAGGTTGAATTAATGATAGAAGTTAAAAAAGGTAATATATTCACAACTGAATGCCAAACAATTGTAAATACAGTAAATTGTGTAGGTGTAATGGGTGCTGGAATTGCGCTTGAATTCAAGCTTAGATACCCAGAAATGTTTAATAAGTATAAAATTTTTTGTGATGATGGGCTAATTAATATTGGAAACTTATGGATTTATACGATTGATAATAAAGAAATTTTAGGATATACCAAAATATTAAATTTCCCTACTAAAGAACATTGGAAGTATCCTACAAAAAAAGAATATTTAGAAAAAGGGTTACAAAAATTTGTTGATACATATGCGTCAAAAAATATTGAATCAATAGCATTCCCTCTTTTAGGAGCAAGTAAAGGAGGAATGAATGAAAATGATTCTATTAGAATAATGAAAAACTATCTTTCAAAATGTGATATAAAAATTGAAATATGGCATTTTGACCCTACAGCAAAAGATGATGTATATGATGAGTTTAAGAGCGTTTTCATGAATTTAAGTGATGCTTCAATAAAAGAAAAATCTCAATTAAGAAATGATGCAATCAAGAAAATAAAATCAGGGTTACTTATGGATGATATAAATAGTTTAAGCGGTTTGCTAAAAGTTAAAGGCATTGGTGCTACTACGTTAGAAAAATCATTTGTACTATTAAAAAATGTCTAACCAAAAAATCCAGCTGACCATTTAAAGAAAATCAATGGGAAAATCAATGGGGTCAGACTCGATTGATTTTTAATAACTGGGGTCAGAGTAAACTTAAATGCCTAACATTACGCTCAACCGGAGCGCAGTTATAATCCGGCTTTTTTTTCAGCTTTCCATGTGATACCCGGTTAGCTTAACGTTAGGCATAGTTTTGATCATTAAATTTAAAGGGTAGAAATCATGGAATTTTCCGCAGTATTAACACCAGATTCAGAAGGTGGTTACGTTGCCTTCAATCCTGAAACAGGCACAACTACTCAAGGCGAGACGGTTGAAGAGGCTTTGGTTAATTTGAGTGAAGCAACTGAACTCTATCTTGAAGAGTTTCCGTTGATTACTTATGCCCGCCCGCTTTTGACAACTTTTCAAGTACCCAGACATGCCTAAGCTCCCCGTCGTTTCGAGTGCAGAAGTAATTCGGGCTTTAGAGCTGCTGGGGTTTTCGGTGGTTCGGCAACGCGGTAGTCACATTGTTCTACGAATGGGTTCTTCAGGCTGTGTTGTTCCTAACCATAAAGAGTTGAAAGCTGGAACTCTAACTGGAATACTCAAACAAGCCGGTGTGTCGTTAGATGAATTCATATCAGCATTACGCGCCTAACCGTCCGTTCCAGCGAAAAATAAAAATAACTGGGGTCAGAGTAAACTTAAATACCTAACGAATAAGGTTAGCCAGGTCGGGCACATGCTTTTCGTGCCCGACATTTTCGCGTTAAAACGCACAAATGGCATTGAAGAAATCTCTCGATATTCTGACTTTAATCGTTGAATGTTGGGCAACGAAAAGAAGTTGCCCACACGACTTTAACGTGTTACAAGTTCCTTTTAGCTCGTAGAATAGGCTGACGTAAGGAAGCCACAGGGCAATTGATGCGCTTCGTACCTCAGTGCAAGATTGATGTATGAAACGGTTCAAACAAATAATACTGAATTGGAATTATGGTGCATTTTATGAGAACAATTAAATTTACCTCATGGCAAGACGATAATTTTTTTATAGGCTTCATAAATGAGTATCCTGATTATCAAACTCAAGGTATGACTAAAGAAGAACTCATCGAAAACTTGAAAGATTTGCTTAATGACATTGAGTCTGGACAAGTTCCGTATATTCGGAAAGTTGAAGAATTGTTGGTTGCGTGAATGAAAAGACGCGATTTGATTAAAGCTCTTGAAAAAATGGGCTGTATTCTTGTTCGTAATGGTGGGCGACACGACTGGTACACCAATCCGCAAACCAAGCAATCGCAACCTGTGCCACGACATACCGAAATAAACGAAAATTTAGCAAAATCTATAATCAAAAAACTAGAAAATGTCTAACTCAAAGCTCCAGCAGCACTTCACTATAATAACTGTGGTCAAATATAGACCAGACAACGACTTATCGTTGCCCGACATTTCTAAAACAGGAATTATATGAATTTCACTTGGGATCAAGTCAAGGCAACAATAAATCTCCAAAAACATGGCGTTGATTTCAACGAGGCAGCCACTGTGTTTGGCGATCCGTTAGCGGAAACTTTTCCTGATTTCGACCACTCCATTGGCGAATCGCTTAATCACCGTTGGCGTGTCGTGCACCGGGAGATTGTTGGTAGTCTCCCACACTGAAAGCACAGATGAAGTCCGCATAATCAGTGCCCGACCCGCCACTGCCCACGAGAGGAAAAAATATGAATCCTGAGAACTTAGAAGATGACTTGCGCCCCGAATATGATTTCGATTTTTCCAAGGCCGTGCGGGGAAAATATTATAAGCAGTATATTGAAAGGAAACACGGGGTCAGGTCTTGTAGTCACGCACTCAGTCTTGCGCTAAACGGAAGCAAGTAGCCTCGATGAAGCAAAGCGGAATCGAGGATTTATCAACTCCCAATACCTTGATTTCAGTGCGTTGCATCGAGGCTACTTGCTGAAGCGATTGCACTCCAGTTTTTTAAACAACTTGCGCTTAACTTAACGATATTGGGGGTTTTAGGGGTTAACATCCGGTGGTAATCCAGTCAGACAATAAAAACAAATCGATACCTGACACACGTTTAAAACCTGCGTCATTAGTCAGCATTACCGTACATTCATGCGTCAATGCAGTGGCGGCATGAATGGCATCGGGGAGTTTTAAGCCTGTTTGAGCGCGGATATTAGCGGCAGAAATTAAAATCCTGTCATTGATGGGCGCAATGGTTAAATAATGGTTTGATAATAATGCTTCACGGTACACCGTCACTAAATTATTTTTGTTTTGTTTAAAGGGTAAAACCAAGCATTCAGACAAACTTAAACTGCTGGAAACAGACGATAATTCACCTGTTATTAGTCCCGAAAAAACATCTTGCAATACCGTTGCCCAAGATTCAATACCTTCCAGAGTATAAATAAAAATATTTGCATCTAAATAAACTTTTTGCCCTTGCAAGGCTTTTCTTAATCCTCCCACGCATCACGCTCCGTACGAATAAAGGCATCAATTTCTTCAGCACTTTTAAAGCAACCTTTGCCTTTACCGATAAGTTCCAATAACGATCTAGGCTTATCTATTTTTTCTAAAGACTCAAAAAAAGCATCAGGTAGTAACAAATTACTATTTTTAGTAGCTACAGGTGCTTCATTCCGCTCCACTGAATTTTGCTGTGTAGTTAATGATTCTGGTGATAACTCATCATCCAGTGGCAAAAAAATAATTTCAGTTTTACGATGTTGTAATTCTCGTGGAACAGGAACAAATGCAGGAGTATCTTCAAAAATCAGTCGGGCGTGGTTCATATTGGATTCCTCGTTGTGTTTTTGTTGCTGTAAGAATATCATTTTCGGCAAGCTCTACGCTAATAAGCACATCAAAACTGTTATCGTCAATTTGTATCACCGCGCAAGATGTCTAAGTTATTTCATGCGCATTCCTAACTTAATAATCAACATTAACCCCACCATAAATTGCAGCGCCGACATAATTAAAACCATACGAATCAGGGGTTCGTTCATTGTTGATATTTTCTCCTCGCGCATAAACCCGAAGTTTAGGATTAATTTGATAATTAATGTTGGCGTTGAGGTGCGGAGCTGATTGAATCCGCAAGGTATTTAATGAGTCAGCCCAATAACCGTCACGATAGGTCAAGTCAACTCTAATGCTTAAGGGTACCAAAATATGCCATTCAGTCCAAAACTGACCTTGATTATTAGGGCGAGTGGCTATTTCCAGGCTATTTTGAGGATTATTTGCAACCAGGTAAGAATAAGCAAGACCGCTAGTCCAGGCCTCATTCCAAGCATAGCGTCCCTGTAACTCTACACCCCAAACATGTGCCTGGTTTATGTTAAGACTATTAAAAGACCCACGCGGATTTTGCTGCAAAACAATCAGATTGTGATAGCGTTGAATATAACTTGACGCACTGACTTCGTAACGGGTGTCGGCCTTCCAACGCCAACCCGCTTCACCGCCGGCATTACTCTCCGGGACAAGATTGGGGTTCCCAAACAAGGGATGTAGACGCTCATTAACGGCTGGCGCACGATAACCGGTGCCACCTTTAGCCCAAACCATCATGTCGGGATAAAAATGCCAACCCGTATTAACATTAAAAACGGCGTGACTACCAAATTGGTCATAATGATCATAGCGTATTTCCGTACTGGCCAGCCAATCGCCCCACTCGATTTCTGCACGCGCCAAAGGGCTAACCAAGGTATTGGTCAATGCGTAAATTTTTGCCGGATTATTCGGACTTTCACCCTGCTGCTGTTGGGCATCAATGCCCCATATCATCCGCAGGGTATTATCCGGCTTGCTGCTTAACGCAATAGGGTGCGTATTTTCCCAATGTCCCAGCCACAACTGACTGGTTAAATCCATCGAGCAACAGTGTGGTAGAGTACCAACGTGACCGGTCTGTTGATCCTGGGTAAAACCCAACCGTAAAGAACTGTCCCAATTATCTGAAAGGTGATAATTGCCGTGGGTTTGCGCTACCCACGTTTCTTGATTAAGTAGTCCGTTAGGATCATCTTTCCAACCCTTTTTATTCTTGGCTAATTCGCCCGGCCCATCGTAACTATCCCGACTGCGCACAAAATATAACGAACTATCCAAGCTGCCTTTGTTAAAACCGGTATCCCAATGTAGCAGGCCATTACTCATCTGAGAATTATCACGCTCATTACCGCCATTCTGTGGACTTGCTTGGCTTATGCCTTCAAAAATATCGGTTCGACCGCCTGCCAGCGTCCAATTACCTAAATTATTATGCACGCCACCCCCTAAATTAGTACGGACTGTGCCATAACTGCCACCTTCGGTATGAAGAAAGGCTTTACCATTTTCCATTTGTCGACTGAGGAGATTAATCGACCCACCCAAGGTACGACTACTATAACGATCACCACCCTGACCTCGCGTGACACCCACACGATCTAACAGATCCAGGGGATAATGGCTTAGCGCAAAGAAGCCGGTAAAATTATTAAACAAGGGAATACCATCCAGGTTGACCAAGCCCAAGCCGCCGCCGGCACCGCGTAAAACCAGACTGGCAGGACTGCCAGCGTTGGCTTGTCCGATACCCACACTGGCAAGTCCCCGTAAAGCGCCATTCATGTCAGCCTTGTGAACGGCATCCAAGGATGTCCGGTTAATATCGGTTGTAGTGTCAAGCTGATGGGTAACGCTATTTTCTGAAGGCTCTTCAATTACCATTTCCGGTAAATTAAAGGCTTCTTCGGCACGCGTTTCGTGAAGAAAAATCGACAATAACATTAAAATACTTACACAGAATAAAGTCATCTCATTACTCTATGAAATATTTTATAAACGTTATTTAGAAAAATGAATACATTTTGCAATGTATTATTGGCGGTAGGCATTTCGTCTTTCGCCAGGTAATTTTATAAATACCCGACAATACAAGCATGGCAAAACACACTGCTTTGACTAAAACCTGTTAGCTGGAGAGATTTATTATCAAAACAACAGCAATGTTTGTATTGTAACAGAAAAAATGATGGCTCTAAGGAGCAAGATGATTAAATAGAATTTAAAATTATTACACTAAAGCCAGCATCCTTCATAGAAGCCCAAAAGTAGTTGACACTTTTTTATCACAAAAGATGCTAAAACATTTCACCACGAAGAGCACGAAGAACACGAAGATTTTTCTTTGGTTTTTCTTCGTGAACTTCGTGTCTTCGTGGTGAATTAATATCTTTAAGATACTTCAATTTACGTTAACAGATGATAGTGCGCAGGCAAGCGAATTTTAAAACACGCACCACCCTCTTCAGCATTACTGATGATAACTTGCCCACCATGTTGCTCAATGATGCTCTTTGAAATTGACAAGCCCAAACCCAAGCCGTCATTTTTTGTAGAATAGAAAGGCTCGCCGACCCGCGTCAAGCCCTCTTCAGTCAGCCCTGGCCCGGTATCGC
This sequence comes from Methylococcaceae bacterium, assembly GCA_037130115.1. GTDB lineage: Bacteria > Pseudomonadota > Gammaproteobacteria > Methylococcales > Methylomonadaceae > Methylobacter_C. Next base: position 34,274 of record JBAXTQ010000007.1, on the reverse strand, counting down.
GTACCGTGATTACCATCCAGTTTTCGTCAGGACACACTGAAATATAAAGTTTTCGTTGCTTTTCGTGTTGTAACACTTCTATTGCATTACGATATAAATTAAGCAATACCTGTGAAAGCTGAATGGCATCGCCTAAAACCAGCAAGGGTTTCCCGTCAATAACAAAGATGATATCGACCTTATGAACAAACGCATCCTCTTTAACAAAAAGAGCCGTGTCACGCACTATTTCACCCATATCAATAGGGCGGCGTTCTAAAGAGGCGGGTCTGATAAAGCCGCGAATTTTTTCGATTATTAAATTGGCGCGGCGGGTATTGTGGATAATTTTATCCAGCAGCGCTTCTATTTGAGACGGCTTGAATAGCTCTCGATCAATACCGCGTTTCGCTATTTGGGCATTTGCCAGAATAGCCGTTAAGGGCTGGTTGATCTCATGGCCCAGCGAAGCAGACATGGCCCCTAAACTACGTTGACGATCCAGTCTGGCAATAACTTCCTGGCTCTGATTTATAGCAACTAACTTGGCTGTTTTTATAGCGGTTTCACTACGAATTAAACGATCAAGCGACATGCCAATATAACCGAAATGGGTGCCTATTGAACACAATACGCCAATGACAGCGCCTTGAACCGTGATGATACTGGTGGCCATCACATCGGGAGTAACACCATCATTCCCATTATTAATCAATTCGATAAAACGACCCAGGAAACCCAGCAAACCCAGCACACAAATTACGAAAACAAAATAAGCGTTAGAACTATCATAAAGCCGCCCGATGCGCCATGCCAGAATACCTAACAGCAAGCTCATAAAACCGTATAACAGACTAATAAATTGTAAGCGTAATAAAACATCCCCCAAGCCCAGTCGGATACCTTCAAAAACCGAAACAAAAACCAAGGAGGCAGCGATCATCCAAATCAACCGCCAAGGTGCTGCCAACTCCAGACGCAATGCTTGAATATGTAACAGGTAACCAATAAAAACCAATAAATTAGCAACGGGTAAGGTTGCCCATTCGGGGATACTCCCGCGCAAACCAACCAACAATAATCCGCTACCAAACAATAAACTGCCAGTGCACCAAAACGTAACGGGGCGTGAGCGATTTCCACTCAATACAGTCCAGGTCATGACGGGTATTGTCAGGTATAGCAGACCGACAACAATAAAAAGCGTGGGGGTATTGAAGTTGTTGATAGACACGCTGGGCTGATGCTGAATTAATCTGACTTTTGCAACAAAAAGTCTTCAATCAAACCCAGATCAAAAGGTTTCCTAAGAAAAGACACTCCCAAGGGTAGGCGACCTAGACTTTCGACTTCATCATGCCGCAAAGCTGATACCAATAACAGTGGCAAATCAGGAAATTTCAGGCGCAATTTATGAGTCAGCTCTATTCCGTTTATACCGGAAAGGTTAATATCGATAATGGCTGCATCCAGAACATTACCGGTATTAACCGGATCGTTGCCCGATTTGGCCAGACTAATTTGCAACCATTCCAGCAAATTTTCAGCTGAATAATGAACCGTTGCGTCAAGACCCAGCAGACTCACCCAATCACTAAGCGCATCGGCTATTTCTGTATTATCGTCTACTATAGCGATCATAAGGGGCTCTTTAATATAAATTAATTGATGTGCGTTAAAGTCTCAAGTATTACCCGTTATTTTACTAACGCTTGTAAAAAAACTAAAACCGGCTACAGTGCAATGCCGTTAAATTAGGTACATAATTTGGAGTAAAACCGCTTTAGCTGTTTTTACAGGCAATAGCTGAAGCGATTGCACTCCAGTTTTTGTAAGTATTCACCTCCCCCTTTGAAAAAGGGGGATTGAGGGGGATTTGTCTAATAAAATCTCCCCTAACCCCTCTTTGTCAAAGAGGGGGACTGAATAAGTACCAGTTTTTTAAACAAATTACACTTAACTTAATGACATTGGGCTACAACGCTTTGGTTTTGATTTTTTCACAACGCGTGCATTGATAAGCAGTGATCAACTTTCCCTGTTTAACATCAAACTGCTTTTCTTTGAGGACAACCCATTTATGGAAGCCACTGCGGCACAAAGTATTGCCTTTGTGCCGTCGGGCGACTGTTTGCCGCTTAAACTGAACCACATCACCCATGATTTTTCTTTAATGCAAAGGCACGATTATTTTTTGGCTATGGCATTCCATGCCGCAAGCCATGTTTGTGACAGATACGCATCGGCTTTTTTATTCAGGGTGCCGGTCAATACGGATCGCAAGGTGTTATTAATAATACCGAAAAAATAGGCATTGACCAGTTGTGGATCAATATCACGTATCTCGCCTGCTTTTATACCGCCCTGAATAATTTTAATAATCTTTACAAAGGCCGCTGTTTCCATAAGCGGTTTTTCTTCAGGTAAAAACTCATTGAGGTTTAACATCAACAGAAACTGCATAACCTCGGGCGCATCATCAGTCAGCTTAAAAAACAAATCAGTAATGCCGTGCAATTGCTCTGATGATTTTTGACTTTTACGCCGAATATCATCAATAGAAATATTTAAGCTATCAAAAATATTGGCATACAACTGGGCGGCCATGACGTGTTTATTTTTAAAATGATGATAAATGCCGCTGGTGTTTTTCAACCCTGAAGCTTCTGCAATATCAACTAACGATGTGGTGAAATAACCTTTTGTGGTGAATAGTTTTAAAGCAATTCGTAATATTTCGTCGGGTGTTTCAGCTTTGGGCTGAATAATTTCAATTTCCTGATCCATTTTTTTTACCGCAGCGTATCACTATGCTGTATCTGTTTATGTTAAAAAATGGCTTTTAACTGTCCGCTAAAAGCCAAAAAACCAAACGGGTCTATCGATGACAAACCCGGATGTGTTAAGTATTTATTTTTTCTTAATAACTGCCAAGGCAGCACTTAAGTAATTAATCATAGACCATAATGTTAGTATGGCGGCAATATACAAGAGGCCAAGACCGATTAAATTGATAGGAATTCCCCATAAATCTTCACGATATAGCAGCATGCCAATTGACAGCATTTGTGCCATGGTTTTCCATTTACCTAACTGAGAAACCTTGACGTGTGCCCGTTGACCTATTTCTGCCATCCATTCGCGTAGCGAAGCAATGGTTATTTCCCGACCGATAATAACCGCTGAGGCAATCGCCAGTCCCGGTGTTGCTTGTTGCTGAACAATTAAAACCAGAACAATGGCGACCATTAATTTATCAGCGACCGGGTCTAAAAAAGCACCAAAAGGCGTTTCCTGCTGCCATTTTCTGGCAAGGTAACCATCCAGCCAGTCGGTAAATCCGGCCAACATAAAAATCAGCGTACACGCCACATTGGAATAGTGCCAAGGCAGATAAAAAACCACCGTTAATAAAGGAATTAACGCGATTCTTAACAGCGTAAGATTAGTGGGTATGTTAAATTGAATCGTCATCTTGATGATGAAATAGTTCGTAAATTCGTTGTGCCAACTGCCGACTTATGCCGTCTATACTGCAAAGTGCATCTACGCCTGCGCATGAAATGCCCTGCAGCCCCCCAAACTGTTTTAATAAAAGCTGTCGTCGCTTGGCTCCCAATCCTGGAATAGTCTCCAATACTGATTGTTTTGATGCCTTACCGCGACGTAACCTGTGTCCTGTTATTGCGAACCGGTGCGCCTCATCGCGGATATGCTGAATTAACAACAAACCGCTGGCTCCCGGTGTTATGTCTACCGGCTGCTCCTGATCAACCAGAATCAGTTTTTCCATGCCGGGCTTTCTATCAGGTCCTTTGGAAACGCCGACTATCATAACATTGTTTACGTCTAATTCTGCTAATGCCTTTTGTGCTTCACGCACCTGACCTTTGCCGCCATCAATAAACAAGATGTCCGGGGCTTCATGCTCACCCTGCTTAAGCCGTTTAAAGCGTCTAAAAACCGCTTGATGAATGGCCGCATAATCATCACCACCGGTTATACCCTCGATATTAAAGCGCCGGTAAGCCGATTTTACCGGCCCCTCTCTATCAAAAACCACACAGGAGGCAACTGTTTGATCGCCTTGCGTGTGACTAATATCAAAGCATTCCAGTCGTTTGGGCAAGTCTTTGCACCCCAACTCTTCTTGCAGGCTAAGAAATCGGGCATACAATCCCTGTTTATCCGATAACTTGCTTAATAACGAATTCTCGGCATTAGTACAGGCCATTTGCAGCCACTTTAAACGCTCGCCCCTAACGCTGGCAGAAATAGCCACAGCATGCTTTGCCTGACTACTCAACACGTCCGCTAATAACGCCGACTCTTCCGGTTGATGACTGACTATTAACTCATGAGGTACGGGTTTATCCAGATAATATTGTGGAATAAACGCCTGCACAATTGCCGCCGGATCATGCGCATCAGTCAGTCCGGGAAAAAAAACCTTATTGCCCAAATGCTGGCCGTTACGGATAAAAAACACTTGCACACACGCGACATTACCTTTGCTTGCACAGGCGATAATATCCACATCGCCCTTTTCGCCTGAAACAAAATGCTTTTCCAGTACCGAGCGCAATTTTGCAATCTGATCTCTAAAGCCGGCTGCCTGCTCAAAATCGAGAACAGCCGATGCCTGCTCCATTTTTATAATTAACTGATCAATCAGCAAACCGCCCTTCCCTTCCAGAAACATCACGGTACTTTCAACATCCAGCGCATACTGTTGCTTGTCAATCAGCCCTACACAAGGCGCGGTGCAACGTTCTATCTGATATTGCAAACAGGGACGGGTACGATTGTTATAAACGGCATCGTCACATTGCCGGATTGGAAATAATCTCTGTAATAATTTAAGGCTTTCTTTAACGGCACCCGAACTGGGATAAGGACCAAAATAGCGCCCTTTTTTGTTTTTTGCACCCCGATGGATAGTGATTTGTGGGAAGTCCTGCTCACTGGACAAAAACACATAAGGAAAGGATCTATCATCTCTTAAACAGATATTATAGCGTGGTTTATGACGCTTAATTTGCTGACATTCCAGCAATAACGCCTCGCCTTCAGTATGCGTTACGGTCACTTCAATGGCGGCTACTTTAGCCACCATAACCTGCTGCTTGATCGACGCTGTTTGCGTTTTAAAATAACTGGAAACGCGATTTTTAAGGTTCTTGGCTTTACCTATGTAAATGATCTCGCCCTTGTCATTAAGCATGGTATAAATGCCCGGACGCGTGGTCAGGTTTTTTAAAAAGGCAGCGGCATCGAAACTGTTTTCTGAAATATCGGCACTCACAGCTTAACCTGGAAGCCTTTTATATTGCGGATTAAAAAGATTAAGCACGGTAATCCAATGTTCCTGAGTTGATCTAAAAATAACGCATAGACATCAATTTAAGACATTAATTAATATCTTTAAGTTGATGTGTATGGAGTTGATCTAAAAATAACGGCCGTTAATCAGGAAGTGAGCGGCTATACTACCCGCGTAACCCAAGGCGATGGCGGGCGTCCATTTTAAATGACTGGTAAACGTATAAATACCTTTGGCCTGCCCCATCAAACCGACGCCTGCGGCTGAACCCACCGCCAACAGACTGCCACCCACGCCGGCCGTCAAGGTGACCAACAGCCACTGACCTTGGGAAATATCCGGTGCCATGGTGAGTACGGACAACATAATAGTGCCGTTATCAATAAATGCCGAAGCAATACCTACCAGAATATTCGCCACGCTGGGATCAATACTGCCGTAAAGATGATGGGATGCCACCCCCAGATAACCAATAAAGCTCAAGCCACCGACACCGACCATGACACCGTAAAAAAACAGTAACGTATCCCATTCCAGATTTGCCACTTTCTGAAAAATATCAAACGGTAACTCCTGCGCCACCTGTTTATTTTTCTCTGCTTGCGGATTATTCATATACTTCATGGGCGCAAAATAATCAATTTTGACATCGGTCAAATCCACGGGTATCACCGATGAATGCGAATTGCGGGTTTTTTGCAGGTAATAACTAAAAAACTTCAAATACGTCAAGCCCAGCATCATGCCGGCCGCAGGCGGCAATCCCAAAAAGTTTTCAAAACAGGCTGAAGTAATAATGGTCATTACAAACAAAAAGATAATAATCCAACCGCCCCGTTTCATCGCTTGGGCTTCCATGACTGCTGCGGGTCTTTCTTTGGGAATAAAGAAATTCATGATGGCAGCGGGTATGACAAAATTGATGATGGCGGGAATCAACAGGGAAAAGAAATCGGTAAACGGTACGACACCTTTTTGCCATACCAACAAGGTGGTGATGTCGCCGAAAGGGCTAAATGATCCACCCGCATTGGAAGCAACGACGACATTGATGCAAGATAAGGTAACAAAGCGCGGACTGCCCTTACCCATCGCCAAAATAACCGACCCCATTAACAGGGCAGTCGTGAGATTATTGCAACCAGACGAAATAAAAAATGACTGAAAACCGGTAATCCAGAATAATTGCCGATACGTGAAATTCTTGCTTAACAACCAGACTCGCAGACTGTCAAACACGCCTCGATCTTCCATGGCGTTTAAGTAAGTCATTGATACCATAATAAATAAAAACAGTTCTGCATACCCTTCCAGCGAAGCCCGAAACGCATGCCCTGCCTGTTCACTCATCCCGCCACTCACATAAACAACGGCAATAAATATCCAGATAAGGCTTGCCGCAAACACCATAGGTTTCGATTTTTTTAATTCCGTCACCTCCTCGGTCATGGCCAGAATATAAGCCACCGCAAAAACAATCAAGGCAAGATACCCCGACCAATGCTGTGTCAAGTCGAGCTGTTGTAATGGATCTATAACGTCAACACCTTCTGCCGCCAATGCCGGGGATGGCAAAAACTGAACCAGCAAAACGGGGCTGTATTTAAAATACACGGATCGCTGTATTAATTTAAATAATGACGAAATCGTCAACAAAGCCTGTGCTTCAGTTTTACCCAAGGTTAAGCGCATTTTGTTAATCAACAATATACCGCCTAATAAAACGGGTATCACGATAAAATCAGATAAAGACAGGACAAGATTCATTTGCAACTCACAAAAACGTACAAGGCTAGTGGCGGGAGATGGCTTTTATACCACTTTATTAAAGATATTGTATTAGAAATGACATAGCTGTGCGTAATAAATAAGGCTTGGGCTATATACACGAACGAATAGTCCCAAGATGACACTTTTTTTAAAAATCGTAACTACTCAGCATATTCCTACTTTGATCATAGAACACGGATGACACTGATTCGACGGGTTTTAACGGATTTTTTCTTTTTAGCCCTAAAAACACCTTACGTTTTATACTCAATCTTCCAGTTTTTAATGCTTGATTTCGGGGATTTCAGTGATAACAAACAATAGGCGTAGGCCGGAATAAGACCACCCAAGCGTAACGCGTGTTGGCGTTTCCGGCACACTCGCTCGGAATGCCGGAAACGCTTATTCTCGCTTCCGCTCGAAAAGTCTTATTCCGGCCTACAAAGTTTTTGGCACTCATCATTTACCTCCGACATGCATTAGCGTAAATGCACAGGGTTATCAACGATCTATAAAGCCAAGGTAAGGAAACCTGATGATTGAGCTTATAGGCATTATTTATTATATAAAAAATATCTTTATCTGTGTCTATCAGTAAAATCCGTCTTATCTGTGTTCTATTTTTTAACGAATGAGCAATTACAAAAAATCAACTGTCCGTTATTTTTCTGGAATAAAACCACATCTGATAAACGCTAAACAGAATTTGCAAGCCCATGGAAAGCCCCATTAACGCGCCACTATAAACAACCACGTAAGCAAACGAGGGAATTGACTTGGTGATAAACCAAGACAGCACATCCAGTAGCATTGCCGCAAACGGAATCACGACTGCCACTCTTTTTACGTAAACATTGAGATCACAAAGCAAAAAGATTTTGCCGATAAAAAATAGAATGAAGGCAATGCCAAATAAATGAATATGAGAAACGCGAACCAGCGTAGGGATGGTTGCGCCGCCTGCGTGTGCCACTTCGGATACGGTCGCATAATGGGTTAAATCAGGCAAAGAAGGATTAATACCGGGCGTATGACATAAAACACAGTCCCTGTTTAATATCGGAGCGATTTTTTCGTTATATTCAGGTTCTTCAGCGCCTCGTGCTATCCATTGTAAAATAACATCTTTATCACTTTTATATTTCAGGTTAGGTTCCATAATGCCCCTGATTGCCGAACCCAATCGCGTTTGACTGCTTGAGCCATGATAGCTGATGACCACATCTTCAATCGAAAGCCCTGCTTTGCCATCCAAACCCTGATGGGTGTAATACAAATTGGCAAGTGCGGCCAGATAACCCAGCCCAATCGTCAGCAGGAATACGGTATTTAAAATTCGTTCGCTAACGGAAATATCTTTAAAACGGGTGTAACGTTCTTTAACCATAAAATCTTTACTTTGCCTCGTTGCTAATTTGACAAATAATATCCCACTTCATTAACAGGCGCGTAAGTATTAATGCCCTGCTCTTTGTCAAAAAGAGCGCTGTATTTTAATTGGATGCACCAGATTTGTGAGGCACGCACTATTTTAATGCGTGTAATCTTGGGCTTTGGGGTTCTCACGTCAAGAATAGCGATAAACTCCCGATGCTTTAAGATTATGGCTTGTTTTTTGCTATTGAGTATTGAAATAGCAAAAACGCAGCGCTTTAAAGAAAGATAATATTTATCATGCTTTATCGTGGCAACAAGGTAACTGTAAGGCCGTTAAATATATCAAACTCACTTTAAGGGCTCCAAACAACGATTTTTATTGCAAAAACTGCAACAGTTACAATAATTTATTTGCTTAACTGATACACGCATAGAATATAATAACTCTTAAAAAGAGCCTGGTTAATGCCACCTTTAAATAAAAGGTATTCTCACAGGACAATAAAATTCCTGTTCTCAAGCGAGAACGACGCAATCCTTATATTGAGAAAATAACGTTGATTGCCTCATGTTTACAGAATACAGAGAGAGACTATGCAGCAAGTATATAAATTAAAAGACGGCAAACCTTACCCGTCAGGCTCCAAATTTAATGTTAAGGGGGTTAATTTCTCCATTTTTAGTCGTCATGCGGAACAGGTAGAACTTTTACTGTTTGCCAGCACCGACAGTGATGAACCTTTTCAAATCATTCCGTTAAAAAAAGAGGTCAACCGAACCTTTTTCTCTTGGCATGTTTATGTCAGTAAATTGCCGGCAGGCACTTGGTATACCTGGCGTATGGACGGCTCCGGCCACGCCCGTGATTCGGGCTTTCGTTTTGAAAAGAACAAGCATCTGGTTGATCCCTGGGCGCAAGCGGTCAGTGATAAACACTGGAACCGCGAAGCCGCCTGTCAACCCGGCGACAACACGCGCACGGCTATGCGCAGTGTCGTTATTGATGACAAATACGACTGGGAAGGTGACACGCCACTGTCCGTCAGAAGCGAAACTGCCATTATTTATGAGCTGCATGTGGGCGGCTTTACCAGGCATCCCTCGTCAAAAGTAGCCAATCCAGGTACTTTTGCAGGGCTGATTGAAAAAATACCCTATCTTCAACAACTGGGTATCACCCATGTTGAACTATTGCCTGTTATGGCTTTTGATGAGCAGGATGTACCCGGCGACACCGCAAGTCTGGGTCTAAAAAACTACTGGGGTTACAGTACGCACAGTTTTTTTAGTCCGCATCCCGGTTATTGTGTAACACCTGAACAAGGCACTCACGTACAAGAATTCAGAGACCTGGTAAAGGCGCTACATAAGGCCGGTATGGGCGTCATCATGGATGTGGTGTTTAATCATACCGCCGAAGCGGGTGCGAACGGGCCGGTCATTAATTTCAGGGGAATTGGTGGTAAAACTTTTTATCATTTGGATCAAAATGACAGGAGTATTTTACGCGACTATACCGGCTGTGGAAACACCGTCAATGCCAACCATCCATTGGTCGCCCGCTTTATTATCAGCTGCCTTGAATATTGGGTCAGGGAAATGCATGTCGACGGTTTCCGCTTTGATCTGGCCAGTGCCATGGCTCGCGGCGAATATGGCGAAGTTCTGCAAGATCCGCCCGTACTCTGGGGTATCGAACTTTCAGAACAATTGGTCAAAACCAAATTGATTGCCGAAGCCTGGGATGCCGCCGGTCTTTATCAAGTGGGCAGTTTTCCCGGTTATCGCTGGGCTGAATGGAATGGCCGCTACCGGGACATCATCCGGCAATTTGTACGCGGCGACAAGGGCTTGTTAAACGAGCTGGCTACCCGTATCTGCGGCAGTAGCGACCTTTACGAGCACCAGGGCAGATTACCCATAAACAGCATCAACTTTGTAACCTGTCATGACGGTTTTACCTTGCATGACTTATTCAGTTACAACGAAAAACATAACGATGCCAACGGCGAAAATAACCGGGATGGATGCAGCAACAATCTCAGTTACAACTGCGGTATTGAGGGCGATACCGAAAATACAACGATTGTGGAGCTTCGTAGAAAACAGGTAAAGAATGTTTTTTCCATTTTACTGCTCAGCCAGGGAGTTCCCATGTTGCTGGCGGGAGACGAGGTATTGCATACCCAGCATGGCAATAACAACTGTTACTGCCAGGATAACGAATTAAGCTGGATAGACTGGAATATGACCGCCCAAAACGCCGATATGTTGCGCTTTGTTCAACAGATGATAGCGTTACGCAAAAGGCATCCGTCGATTATGCGTCGACGTTTTTTAACGGGCGGAATGATTGCGAAAAAAAACAAGGCCGACATTTCATGGCATGGCAGAGAAATTGACAAGCCATTATGGAATGATTCGGAAGCCAGAATTCTGGCATTCACCTTGGCAGGTATAGATGACCACGAAGCAGATTTGCATATTGTAATGAATATGTCGGATGAAAACACCACGATACAGCTCCCTGTTATCAAGGGTAAAAAATGGTGTATCTCTGTAGACACTTCGCAACCATCACCCCATGACATCATTAGTCCGCATGACCAAAAATCATTAGGTAAAAGTGACTATTCAGTCAATAGTAAAACGGTAGCCGTTTTCGAAAATATCGGCTTTTTGACGCTATAGGTTTCCGACATAATCTTAAGCTGATATCCGAGTTTGTTTACCCCAAAGTGGCGTCAACAAACTCAGGTCAGCACGATAATAAACAAGATTCATCCTCTACAATCCAGAGAAACTTGTACCCATTATTTTTTAACAACATAACGCTGCGGCGCATTCTAATTTTAGTTGCTTACTTATCACGCAACAGTTCCCAAGGTAACCAACATGAATATTGACCAGTTAAACAATGAATACGGGATTACCAGTCAACTCAAGTTCGTAAAAGGCAACAGTGGTTTTCCGTTCATTTTGGTTAATAATTCCAGCGCTACCGCTTTGATTTCTGTCTATGGCGCTCAAGTGCTTTCATTCCAACCGACCAACGAGCCGGAAGACCTTTTATTTCTCAGCCAAAAATCTCATTATGAAGAAGGTAAAGCCATCCGGGGTGGAATCCCCGTCTGCTGGCCTTGGTTTGGCCCTGACCCCCTTGATATTAATCGCCCTGACCATGGCTTTGTCCGTAATGGTTTATGGACAGTTTTAGCAACCGAAGCCACCTCGGAAGCTGAAACAAAAATAAAATTAAGATTCCAAAACAGCAAACAAAGCGAAAGTTGCTGGCAACAAGCCTTTACTCTGGATATTGAGATTTCAGTGGGTGACACGCTCACCCTTGAACTCATCACCCAAAATACCGGCGCCGAAGCATTTTCCATTACCCAAGCTCTGCATGCCTACTTTAGCGTAGGAAATATAGACGACGTGCAAATTTTAGGCCTTGAAAATGCGCATTATCTTTATAAACTGGATGATGGCGAAGAAAAAAATCAATCAGGTGCACTGATTATTGCCAATGAAGTTGACAGGATTTATACAAACGTCAACAACGAGTTAATCATTGACGACCGTTCTTTTAATCGCCAAATCATAGTTACCGCAACCAACAATAAAACAACCGTCATTTGGAATCCCTGGATTGATATCTGTGCAAAAATGCCTGATCTGGCTTACGATGATTACCAGCGCTTTATCTGCGTTGAGCCAGGCAATGTAGACACGGATGTTGTAGAGATTCCAGCGGGCGGCCAATTCCATTTAATAACGAACTTTAAAATTATTCGAAATTGATATAAGCCAAAAAACCTTACAAGACTGCCACCACGAAGAACATGAAAGGCAAAGGCAAAAGATTTCACCACGAAGAACACGAAGAAAAGCATTTTTTGATTGCAAATAGAATAAGTCGGTCTGAGTTGAAGATAATCTTGACCACTACTTGTAGGGGCAGAAAATCTTCTGCCCCTACCAATTTGTACGGGCAGAAGATTTTCTGGCCCTACCTACCCTTTGCGCACCACTAAGGCGCGAATTTCAGCCGTTCCCCCGCTCGCCCTATCAATCATTGTTCCTGTTAGCATCTCATAACCGCTTATAATGATTGAATAAAAAACACACACAACTTATTCCAACCAGACTGGCACAATAGCTGCTTTGTTAAATAACAACACCGCTTCAAATGCAATATCGTTGGTGCACCAACGCCCCTTTTACAAAAACACTGGCTACCCGTACTCTCATGAATAGGCTTAATGTATTATTGATTGAAAGCGATCTTGATAATACGTTGCTGGCAAACAGCCTTGAAGATCAGGGTTACAAGCTTTTTGTGACCCGGCACACGCCGGCGTTTTTAGCGCTTATCAAGGAAATTACCCCGGATATCATTATCTTTAATCTGGATACCCCCTCTAAAAAATTACTGACTGACCTGCAAACGCTTAATAATCAAACTGCGTTACCGGTCATTATGTTTGCCAGTGATGGTAATATCGATACCATTAACCAGGCCATTAAAGCTGATATTAGCGCTTTTATAGTCGATGGTCTTGAGTACCGGCGGCTTAACACGATTATTGCCGTGGCTATCGCCCGCTTTAAACATCAGCAAGCGCTCAAAATTGCCCTGGAAGATGCGTGTGCAAAACTTGAAGACCGAAAACAGATGGATAGAGCCAAAGCAATTTTAATCAAAACCCAAAATTTTACCGAAGACGAGGCTTACCATACGCTTAGAAAATTGGCGATGGATAGAAATATTACCTTGGGTGAAATGGCTAAAAATGTGATTGCCATGTCAGAATTATTTAAATAAAAAAGCCTTAACTCCTGTAAAGAACCATGAAAACCTTTATTAAAGTCACTGAAATATGGATTCCAGACAAAGACCGGACTCAACTGGAATTTGGCTCTGGCTTATATGGCGAGTTAATCGCTTTTAAAGCGGATAGCGAGCATCAAACGTTTGCCTATAATGAAGGCTTGCCTGGAAAGGCATGGGCAGAAGGCCATCCCATTGTACTGACAAAATTTGAACACTCTTATTTTAAGCGAACCGCCGCCGCAAAAAATGCGGGGCTAACGTGCGGCATTGCCATACCCGTTTTTTCCGGCGACTTTCTGATGGCTGTTGTCGTTTTTTTATGCGGCGATGATGAGGATCATGCAGGGGCTATTGAAGTTTGGTGCACCCCTTCGGCATCGGAAAACAAACTGACCGTGATGGATGGTTATTACGGCACACTGCAACACTTTGAAGCCATTTCAAGACAGTTTAATATCCCTAAAGGTCAAGGACTCGCCGGCTTGGCTTGGGAATCGGGACTGCCCATTCTTATCGATGATATCAGCAAGGCCGATACGTTTATCCGGGCCGGTGACGCAAAAGAGGCGGGCATTAGTATGGGCATTGGCATTCCGGTTTCCGATAACCCCGGACAGCCCTACTTTATGACTTTTCTTTCCGCTAAAGCGACGCCTATTGCCAAACGCATTCAAATTTGGATTCCAGACCCACTCGGTAAACAACTTATCTGCCAACAGGGTTATAGTAAAAACAGCAATGACCTGGCCGAAATATTTGAAACCGTGACAGTTGACAAAGGCGTGGGCGCACTGGGGCGCGTCTGGCTGACCGGAATGCCCATCATCACCGGCAATCATGAACCTGATTACAACCCGGAACTGGATAGCCTGAGCAGTATGCTGGCCATACCCGTCATAGAAAAGGGCCGATTAAAAGCCATTGTTAGTTTTTTGTTTTAGGTTCACGCATTAAAACTCAATCTTCACGTTTTTAATGCTTGATTTCGGGGATTTTAGCGATAACAAACAATAGGCGTAGGCCGGAATAAGACCACCCAAGCGTAGCATGCGGTGGCGTTTCCGGCACACTCGCTCGGAATGCCGGAAACGCTTATTCTCGCTTCCGCTCGAAAAGTCTTATTCCGGCCTACAAGGTTTCTGGCACTCATCATTTACCTCCGACATGCATTAGCGTAAATGCACCGGGTTATCAACAATCTATAAAGTCAAGTTAAGGAAACTTGATGATAGAGTAAAAGGGTTCTTATTTGGTGCAAAATGCGCACATTACTAGAGCACCGTCATCCATTTTCGCTGATCATGAGGCTAATTATCAACTGTCTTATTTTCATAAAAAACAACTCAAGCCAATGATTTTATTTATATTTTTAAAATTATAAAGACTGATTTATTTTTTTGGCACAGCGTGTGCTTTAAGATTATCAGAGGTTCCAAAGCAGGAACCACCATTTACCGCTCAACGTTGAGCACCAGACAAAGGCGTCGACTAAATCCAAGTGTTGTTATCACTTGAATTTGCGACGCTTTTTTTTTGCCTTGAATATTTGCATAGGATAAAGCCCCCATGAAAAAACCTGGAAATCTGACCCTTAAAAAACTGGTTACAGCCCTGTCAACGGTAGCCGCCATTACCACATTAAGCTTTGCATCCTGCGTGGGTGCCGTTGAAAAGCTGGAAAAAGAAAGCCTGAAATTAGGTTTTATCAAATTAACCGATATGGCACCGTTAGCCGTTGCTTTTGAAAAAGGCTATTTTGAAGACGAAGGTCTTTCTGTACAACTGGAAGCCCAAGCCAACTGGAAGGTTTTATTGGACCGGGTTATTAATGGCGAGCTGGATGGCGCACACATGCTGGCAACTTTGCCGTTTGGAACCGCCATTGGTTATGGCACTAAAGCGGACATTATCAGCGCCTTCACGATGACTTTAAATGGCGATGCCATTACCGTATCCAATGATGTCTGGAAACAAATGAAACCGCAAGTCCCCATGAAGGATGGTAAACCGGAACATCCGGTTAAAGCGGATGCCTTAAAACCGGTGCTTGAAAAGTACAAAAATGCAGGCAAGCCTTTTAATATGGCGATGACCTTTCCGGTGGGCACCCATAACATGAAACTACGTTACTGGTTGGCAGCGGGCGGTATTAAGCCGGGATATTATGCGCCGCCTGAAGACACGTCCGGCCAGATTGATGCCGAAGCCATGCTGTCAGTAACGCCACCGCCACAAATGCCATCGACCATGGATTCAGGCACTATTGTGGGTTATTGCGTCGGCGAACCCTGGAACCAGCAAGCCGTTTTTAAAGGTATCGGCGTCCCGGTTATCAGCGATTATGAGCTGATGAAAAATACCCCGGAAAAAATATTTGGGGTGACCAAAGAATGGTCGGATAAAAACCCAAACACCCACTTGGCGGTCATCAAAGCCTTGATTCGTGCGTCACTATGGCTGGATGCAGAGAACAATAAAAACCGTAATGAAGGCGTAGAAATGCTGTCGCAAAAACAGTATGTCGGCGCTGACTATGACGTTATCGCCAACAGTATGAATGGCACTTTTGAATACGAAAAAGGTGACAAACGCGCCTTGCCTGATTTCAATGTTTTCTCACGTTATAACGGCTCTTATCCCTATTACAGCGATGCGGTATGGAGCTTGACCCAAATGCGCCGTTGGGGACAAATCAACGAACAAAAACCGGATGCCTGGTATATGGAAATTGCCAAAAAAGTCTACCGTCCCGATATTTACATGACTGCCGCCAAAGCCTTAATCGCAGAAGGCAAAGCCAAGGCGGGTGACTTTCCTTCTGATAAAGAAACGGGCTTTAAAGCACCCAGCGCCGAGTTTATTGACGGCATTGTTTATGACGGCAATAAACCGAATGAATATCTGACTAAATTTGCCATTGGTCTTAAAGGCAAACAGAAAGTAACCGGCGGCAAGGTGGTTGATTAAGGCTGGGGAATTGTTGGGCAACCGCAAGGGATTGCCCCTACGAGGCGATCCTTGCGGACATTAACAGATGATTTATTGCCAAAGCGCACATTGAGGTAAAAAAATGAATAACCAATTGATCAAATTTTTTAACATAACCGGTTTAACCTGGTTTGTACCTTTCGTAAAAATAGCGGCGGGTGAAAACGCGGCCCAACAAATCCGCCAACTATTTCTGATTATGGGCGTACCCATTATCGCTTTTACGTTGTTTCTGGGTCTGTGGAGCTTTTCTGCCTCCAAAGTCAACACCAGTCTGGGCGCTATCCCTGGCCCTGTTGCGGTTTGGCATGAGGCCGGCGGCTTGTTGGATGAGCATTTTGCCGAAAAAGACAAAGAAGTCAAGTTTTATCAGCACCAGCAAGAACGCAATGACCAGGCGCTGGCAGAAAATCCGGAGGCTGTTATTAAGTCCCGTCCCTATAACGGCCAAGCCACTTATCTGGATAAAATTTTCACCAGTCTTTACACGGTTTTTGCAGGCTTTGTTATTGCTACGCTAATCGCCGTGCCACTGGGTCTGTTATGCGGAATGAGTCCTGTGGTCAACACGGCCATCAATCCGCTGATTCAAATTTTTAAACCGGTATCGCCGTTGGCTTGGCTGCCTATTGTAACGTTGGTGGTCAGTGCGGTTTATGTGAGCACCGAAGATTCATGGTTTGAAAAATCTTTTCTAACCTCGGCCATTACGGTAACGCTGTGTTCGCTTTGGCCCACCTTAATTAATACGGCTGTCGGCGTATCGTCTATTGATAAAGATTTGGTAAACGTGGGCAAAGTGTTGCGTCTTAACTGGTTTACCCAAATCAAAAAAATCATTTTACCGTCGGCCTTACCTTATATTTTTACCGGCATGCGCTTATCACTCGGCGTGGGCTGGATGGTATTAATTGCCGCAGAAATGCTGGCGCAAAATCCGGGGCTTGGAAAGTTCGTCTGGGATGAATTTCAAAACGGCAGCTCAAATTCCTTGGGACGAATCATGGTGGCGGTTTTCACCATCGGCATTATCGGTTTTATTCTGGATCGAGTCATGCAGTCGTTTCAAAAAGTATTCTCTTTCGGTAATGATCTTTAATCAGGAGCCTGTGATGCCAGCCACAAAACTTAAAGTCGTTGCAGTTAACGAGGCCAATGAAAAGCCGTCAAATGATCCTTATCTGCCGTTGGTGGAACTAAAGGATGTTTGTATCGCTTATGGTGAAACATCAATTCTTAAAAATATCAATTTAACGGTTAAAAAAGGGGAATTTATCGCCATTGTCGGTTTTTCCGGCAGCGGTAAAACCACCCTCATTTCAGCCATTGCCGGTTTAATCAAGGCCGACAGCGGTGAGGTGTTAAAACAGGGCAAGCCGATTACCGCACCCGGCCCTGACCGTGGCGTGGTGTTTCAAAACTATTCGCTAATGCCGTGGTTAACGGTTTATGAAAACGTAGCCCTGGCCGTTGATGAAATTTTTAAACACTGGCCTGCAGCACAACGCAAGGCGCACACAGAAAAATATGTGCGCATGGTTAATCTGGGCGCAGCCATGACTAAAAAACCGGCTGAATTATCAGGCGGTATGCGCCAACGAGTTAACGTGGCTCGCGCTCTGGCGGCCAATCCGGATATTTTGTTACTGGATGAACCGCTTAGCGCCCTGGATGCGTTAACGCGCGGCAACTTGCAGGATGAAATTTTGCAAATCTGGGAACAGGAAAAGAAAACCGTCATCATGATCACCAATGATGTCGACGAAGCCATCTATATGGCGGATCGTGTTATTGCCTTAAACCCTGGCCCCAATGCGACCTTTGGCCCTGACTTTCCTGTCAATATCGCACGTCCACGCGATAGAACCGCCTTAAACCATAACGAAGACTTTAAAAAACTGCGTGCCGAAATCACCCAATATCTGATGGCCATCGGCATGGAAAAAACCGGAGGCTCGGTCACGGATATCATCACCTTGCCCAAAGTTCTGCCTAATACCAGCAACGATTGGAAAATAGACAGCGCCTTATTAAAACCGGGTAAAGATGATCTGGGCAAACCCCGTTATCTGGAGTTTTCACAGTTATCAAAAATTTACCCGACACCCGATGGCAACAGCACCGTTAAAGTCGTTGACGGCTTTGATTTAAAAATGAAAAAAGGCGAGTTTGTGTCGATTATCGGCCATTCCGGTTGCGGCAAGTCCACGGTTTTATCCATGACCGCCGGCTTAAACAGTATTTCCGAAGGCGGTATTGTACTCGACAATCGTGAAATTGACGGCGCAGGCCCGGATCGTGGCGTAGTATTTCAAGCACCCAGCCTGTTTCCCTGGCTGACCGCGTTTGAGAATGTCACCTTGGGCGTTGATAAAGTTTATCCACATGCCACAAAAGCAGAACGTAACGATATTGTTGAATATTACCTTAACCGTGTCGGCTTGGGTGATGCCTTGCATAAAAAAGCCGGCGACATGTCCAACGGTATGCGTCAACGGGTCGGTATTGCCCGCGCCTTTGCCCTGTCCCCAAAGCTGCTGTTACTGGATGAACCTTTCGGTATGCTGGATTCGTTAACGCGCTGGGAATTACAGGAAGTATTAATGGAAGTGTGGGAACGTACGCACGTAACCGCTATCGTCGTGACTCATGATGTGGATGAAGCCATTTTATTGGCCGACCGCGTGGTGATGATGACCAACGGGCCTCATGCAAAAATCGGCAAAATAGAAATCATTGATTTACCAAGACCACGCACTCGCAAAGCGCTGCTTGCCCATCCTGATTATTACAAATACCGGGAAAGTTTACTGACTTTTTTGGCCGAATGTGACCACACTCATTAGTAGAGACCGTTCGCTGAGCGGAGTCGAAGCGAGTTGTCCGCTTCGACTCCGCTCAGCGAACGATGACTCCGCTCAGCGAACGATTTAACCTTAAACTGTCCCGCCTTAAGCAGGTAGCCGAAAAACTATTTCCAGGTTTCAGCACCCTGAAACCACACCTTATTCTACAGGAAGGCATTATGCCCAAAATTAAAAGCAAAATTCCGTTATCTGCGGCACTGTTGACCTTATCCGTAGCCAGTCATTCGGCAATGGCGGGCGTTACCCAAGAAGTTGAAGATGCACTTAACTTTTATCATTACGGTAAAAATGGCGCGGTAAAAATTGATCTCAACACGCGCTTTGAAAACGTTAATCAGGACAACGTCAGGAAGACACCACTCAATGGCGCACCTGCCGCAAATCAGCCACGTACCGCCAACGCTGTTACAACACGCCTGCGACTGGGGCTGCTTTCACCGGTATTTCATGGTCTGCAAGGTTATGCCGAATATCAGGGCGTCTATGCTATGGACTCGGATTACAACAGTACGCGTAACGGTAAAACCGGCTACTCAACCGTTGTCGATCCTTACGAAAGTGAACTCGATCAGCTATGGCTCAGTTATGCAGGTATCGCGGATACCGTCATTAAGGGCGGGCGGCAAGTTATTCAGTTTGATGACCAACGTTTTATCGGTAACGTGGGCTGGCGGCAACTGCAACAAACCTTTGACTCGGTGCTGATTACCCACAACAATCAACAACTGTTCGGTTTGACCGTTAATGCCGGGTATATCGGCCGGGTAAAAACGATTACGACTACGACCGAAAGCGTGAACGCACCGATACTGAATGTTAATTATAAACTCGGTGATTACGGCAACATGGTCGGCTATGGCTATTGGCTTGATTATACAGACCCCGGTGCAAACGCTGTCTATTACAAATCAAACCAGACTTACGGTCTGCGCCTGACCAATTATCAAAAACAGGGAGACTCGTTCAAATTAAGTGACAACTACGGCCTGCAGTACACAGCAGAATGGAGTAGCCAATCTAATTACCAGAGCAACCCAAATAACTATACGGTCAACCGTTACAATCTGATGGGCGGATTTAACGCTTATATGTTCACTTTTCAAGGCGCAATGGAACAACTTGACGGCGTTGGCAAAAACAAGGCTTTTCAAACTCCGTTGGGTACAAACTTTGCCTTTCAGGGCTGGGCTGATCAATTCCTGACCACCCCTGACAATGGTATTCGGGATGTGTTCGGCACAGTCACGACCAGCCTGGATCGCGGGGAAGTCACCTTAAGCGGAGTTTATCATGCCTTTTATGATGACACCGGCAACACGCATTACGGTAATGAATGGGACTTTATGGCGTCCAAGAAATTTGGCAAACACTATACGCTGTTAGCGAGATACGCTTATTACAACGCCGATCAATACAGTACCGATACCCAAAAAGTTTGGGTGCAGGGCAATATAAATTTCTAAATGCCCAACCGGTTCCAAACGCTTGAGCATCAAAATTATTGAGGTGGGTTATGAGTATTAAAAAAACATTGGTCGTCATTGGCAACGGTATGGTTGGGCAGCATTTTTTGGCCAACCTGGTTGCCAGTCCCGCTAACGAAGATTATAAAATTGTCACTTTTTGTGAAGAACCCAGACCGGCTTATGACCGGGTGCATCTCTCCGCATTTTTTTCCGGAACAACTGCCGAAGATTTGTCACTGGTTGAACCCGGATTTTTCGAGCAACATGGCATCACTATTCACATGGGTGATAAAGCCGTTAAAATTTGTCGCGAGTCTAAAACCGTCGTTTCAGAAAAAGGCATCACTATCCGTTATGACAAGCTGGTGCTGGCAACCGGATCATTTCCTTTTGTACCGCCGGTGCCAGGGCATGATCGGGCGCAGTGTTTGGTTTATCGCACCATTGAAGATTTGGAAGCCATGGCGGCCGCCGCTAAAAACGGCAAAGTGGGCGTTGTGGTCGGCGGTGGTTTGTTAGGTCTGGAAGCCGCCAAGGCATTACAAGATTTAGGTTTAAAAACCCACGTTGTAGAATTTGCCCCGCGCTTGATGGCGGTTCAACTGGATGAAGCCGGTGGTGCCATGCTAAGGCGCAAGATCGAAAACTTGGGCGTAACGGTACATACCGGCAAAAACACCAGCCTTATTACCGATGGCGATCAGTGTGTGAATAAAATGTGCTTTGCCGATGGCGAAGAACTGGAAACCGACATTGTGCTGTTCTCGGCCGGTATTCGTCCGCGTGATGATATTGCCCGTGATTGCGCTCTGGACGTTGGGCCGCGTGGCGGCATCGTTATCAACAATCAATGCCTTACCTCAGACCCTGATATTTATGCCATTGGTGAATGCGCCCTCTGGAACGGCATGATCTATGGTTTGGTCGCTCCCGGTTATGCGATGGCGCGAACCGTGGTTGCCGAGCTGTCCGGCAAGACCGCCGGTTTTACCGGCGCTGATATGAGCACCAAACTAAAACTGATGGGTGTTGATGTGGCCAGTATCGGTGATGCTCATGCAAAAACACCGGGCGCACTGGTTTATACCTATCAAAACGGTGACAGTGAAGTCTATAAACGGCTGGTCGTTAGCCAAGATAAAAAGCAGTTACTGGGTGCGGTCTTGGTGGGTGATGCTTCCGGTTACGGCACCTTATTGCAATATTGCCTGAACGGTATTGAGTTGCCGGAAAACCCTGACGCACTGATATTGCCCAGTCGCTCTGATGAACCAGTCGGGTTGGGGCCGGATGCGCTACCGATGTCCGCCCAAATCTGTTCTTGTTTCGATGTGACTAAAGGCGCGGTTTGTCAGGCGATTGAAGCTGGTTGCACCACTATTGATGCCTTAAAAACGGCAACCAAGGCTTCAACCGGCTGCGGCGGCTGTTCGGCCTTGTTAAAATCAGTCATGAACTCGGAACTGGCAAAACAGGGCTTTGAAGTGAACACGGATATTTGCGAACATTTTGCCTATACCCGTCAGGATTTGTCCAATCTGGTCCGGGTAGAAGAAATAAAAACGTTTGCCGAGTTACTGGAAAAGCATGGCAAAGGCCGGGGTTGTGAGATTTGTAAACCTGCCGTCGGTTCTATTCTGGCCTCTTACTGGAATGACTTTGTGCTAAAAACAGAGCACTTGGGGCTTCAGGACACCAACGATACCTTTTTGGCCAATATGCAAAAAGATGGCACTTATTCAGTGGTGCCACGTATTGCCGGCGGTGAAATCAGTCCGGATATGCTGATTGCCTTGGGTATGGTGGGCAAAAAATACAATCTTTACACCAAAATCACCGGCGGTCAACGCGTTGATCTTTTTGGTGCGCGGGTCGATCAATTGCCGCCTATCTGGAAAGAACTTATCGATGCAGGTTTTGAATCAGGACATGCCTACGGCAAATCGTTACGCACCGTTAAATCCTGTGTCGGAAGTAATTGGTGTCGCTATGGTCTCGATGACAGTGTCGGTCTGGCCATAGAACTGGAGAACCGCTATAAAGGTTTGCGCTCACCGCATAAAATTAAATTTGCCGTGTCCGGTTGTACCCGGGAATGCGCAGAAGCACAGAGCAAAGATGTCGGTATTATAGCGACAGAAACCGGCTGGAATTTATATGTCTGTGGCAATGGCGGCATGAAACCACGCCATGGCGATTTATTCGCCACCAGTCTGGATAAAGAAACCCTGATTAAATACATCGACCGTTTTTTAAGTTTTTACGTGCGCACTGCCGACCGGCTGCAACGCACCTCGGTGTGGATGGAAAATATGGAAGGCGGGCTGGATTATTTAAAATCCGTCGTCATTGACGACAAACTGGAAGTGTGTGAGCAGCTGGAACAACAAATGCAGCAGGTCATTGATACCTATCAATGTGAATGGCTTACCACGATTGAAGATGAATCCAAATTAAAACGCTTCCGTCACTTTATTAACAGTGACCAACCGGATGACCAAGTGGTATTTGTCGAAGAACGTGGACAAATTAGACCCGCTGATGAAAATGAGCGGAAACATTTTAAAATCATGGAGGTGGCGTGATGTCCCGTTGGCAAGAGGTATGCACGATTGATGACTTACAACCGGACTCCGGGATTTGCGCCCTGATTGAAGGCCAACAGGTCGCACTCTTCTATATGCCCAAAGAGGATGCCGTTTATGCCCTTAATAATTACGATCCTTTTGGCGGTGCCAATGTATTATCAAGAGGTTTAATCGGCGACATTAAAGGCCAACCGGTGGTTTCGTCACCTTTATACAAACAACATTTCAATCTGGAAACGGGTGTCTGTCTTGAAGATGAAACGGTAACCATACCCGCCTACCCTGTTCGTATAGAAAACGGCAGCGTTCAAGTCCGTATGACCCATGCTTAGCCTGGTCGTTATCGGTAACGGCATGGCCGGTATGCGTACCGTAGAAGAACTGCTAACGGCAACGCCCGATAAATACAACATTACCGTCTTCGGCGCAGAACCTTACGGCAATTACAACCGCATTATGCTGTCATCGGTATTGTGCGGCGAGAAAACCATTGACGATATTTTTATCAACAACCGCCAGTGGTATAGCGACAACGGTATAACACTGCATGCGGGCGTGGATAAAACGGTGGTGCGCATAGACCGGAAAAACAGAAAAGTTTATGCGCAAGACGGCACCGTTGTGGGTTATGACCGACTGTTGATTGCGACGGGATCTAAAGCGGTGATTGCCGCCATTCCAGGCAATGATCTGGAAGGCGTTATCAGTTTTCGCGATATTGTCGACGTCAATAAAATGCTGACTTACAGTAAAAGCCATAACAAAGCGGTGGTGCTGGGCGGTGGTTTATTAGGTCTGGAAGCGGCTAACGGACTGGCTCTAAGAGGCATGGACGTTACCGTTATTCATAACAATGACGTTTTGCTTAATCGGCAAATGGATCAACAAGCCGGTAAAATGCTTCAGCAAGAACTGGAGCAACGCCGTTTAAAATTCAAGATGGCCGCCAAAACCCGGCAGTTAATCGGCGATGAAAACGGCCACATCACAGCCGTTCTTTTTGAAGACGGCAGCGAACTGGCCTGTGACTTGTTTATTATGGCAATCGGTGTACGTCCCCATATAACACTGGCTCAAGAAGCGGGGTTATATTGTGAAAGAGGGATTGTGGTCAATGATACGATGCAAAGTTACGACCCCCGTATTTATGCCGTCGGTGAATGTATCCAACATCGCGGCGATACTTTTGGACTGGTCGCGCCGTTGTTTGAACAAGCCAAAGTATGCGCCAATCATTTAAGCGCTCATGGTGTCGCCGAATACATCACCTTGCCAACGGCCACCAAACTCAAAGTAACCGGGATTAATTTATTTTCTGTCGGTGACTTTATGGGAGATGACAGTTGCGAAAGCATTCATTTTACCGATGCAGCTTTAGGCATCTACAAAAAACTGGTCATAAAAGCCAACAAACTGATAGGCGCTGTCCTGTATGGCGACACGATTGATGGTAGTTGGTATCAGGAATTGCTGGAGAAAGAAACGCCTGTTGCTGACATAAGGGACCGGCTGATTTTTGGCAGGATGACTTAAAACATTGCACCACGAAATTACTTAAAACATTGCACCACGAAGACACGAAGAACACGAAGAAAAGCAACACTGATGTCGTTAAAAAATAGCACACCGATGACACGGATTTGACTGATAGACACGGATAAACACTTAGGAATGCGCATGAAATAACTTAGGCATCTTGCTCCCTCTCCCACCGGGAGAGGGCTGGGGTGAGGGAATATAAAGGGTCAAGTTATTCATGTACGTTCCTTAAGTTTTTCGACTAAAATAAAATCCGTTGAAATCCGTGTCATCCGTGTTCTATGAATGCTTATGTACGTTTGCCCACCCCACGAGATTTTTAATGAATAACACCATAAAAACCACCTGCCCTTACTGCGGCGTAGGCTGCGGCATTAGCGCATTAGTCGGCAAGCAAGACCACCGAGTTACTATCAGTGGCGACCCGTCACATCCTGCCAATTTTGGTCGTCTTTGCTCAAAAGGCTCGGCACTCGGAGAAACGGTAGAACTGAAGGGTCGGCTACTGCAACCCAAAATCGATGGTCGTGATGCCAACTGGACTGAAGCACTGGATTTGGTTGCCGACACGTTTATTAAAACCATTGAAAAATACGGCCCTGATGCCGTAGCTATTTATGGCTCAGGGCAACTGTTAACCGAAGACTATTATGTCGCCAACAAACTGATGAAAGGTTTTATCGGTAGCGGCAACATGGATACCAACAGTCGTTTGTGTATGTCATCTTCTGTGGCGGGACATAAACGGGCTTTTGGTTCTGATACCGTGCCGGGTTGTTATGATGATTTTGAACAAGCCGAGATGATTGTGCTGATCGGTTCCAATGCGGCGTGGTGTCATCCCGTCAGTTTTCAGCGAATCCGGGCGGCAAAAGAAGCCAATCCCGCCTTAAAAATCGTGGTTATTGATCCTCGTCGCACCTCAACTTGCGACATCGCAGACCTGCATTTAGCCGTTGCCAGCGGTAGCGATGCCGTTTTATTTAACGGACTGCTCCATTTTTTAAGCCAACAAAACGTTCTTAATAAAACCTATATCGACGCCCATACCGAAGGTTTTTCCGAAGCCCTTAAGGCCGCAGACAGCCATTCTATCGAACAAATTGCCGCGCAATGTCTTGTCACAGTGGAAGACTTGCACTGTTTTTATCAGTGGTTTGCCAGTCACGAAAAAATCATGAGCCTGTACAGTCAAGGCATCAACCAATCGTCATCGGGTACGGATAAAGTCAATGCCATTATCAATTGCCATCTCGCTACCGGCAGAATTGGCAAATCCGGTATGGGGCCATTTTCTTTGACCGGACAACCCAATGCGATGGGCGGAAGAGAAGTAGGTGGTTTAGCCCATCAACTGGCAGCACATTTGGATTTTTCAAATAGCGATGATATAGACCGGGTAGCACGATTTTGGGGAACAGACACCATTGCTCAAAAACCAGGTCTGGCAGCTGTCGACTTATTTGATGCCATTGATGACGGCAAAGTAAAAGCCGTTTGGATTATGGGCACCAATCCGGTGGTCAGTATGCCTAACGCCAACAAAGTAAAACACGCTTTGCAGCACTGCGATTTTGTCGTCGTTTCAGATTGTATTGCCAACACCGACACCACGGCATTGGCGCACGTTTTATTACCCGCGCAAGGCTGGAGTGAAAAAGACGGCACCGTCACCAATTCTGAACGGCGCATTTCTCGCCAGCGAGCATTGTTTAGCCCTTCAGGCAATGCCAAACCGGACTGGTGGATTATCACTCAAGTTGCGCAACGCATGGGTTTTAAACAAGCTTTTTCTTACCAAAATGCCAGTGAAATTTTTCGTGAACATGCCGCGCTGTCAGGTTTTGAAAATACCCCTCAACAAAGCCTGCGTGATTTTGACATCTCCGCATTCTCTAACATCAGTCAGCACGATTATGACCGACTACAACCTATTCAATGGCCGGTTAATCAAGCCTATCCGCAAGGCAGAGCGCGTTTTTTTGAGGACGGACAATTTTTTACTAAATCCGGCAAGGCACAGTTTATTGCCATAGAACCACGCTCCCCCGTCAATCTGCCGGATAAAAATTACCCGCTGATCTTAAATACCGGCCGCTTGCGTGATCAATGGCATACCATGACCCGTACCGCCATTGCCGCCAAATTAAACCAACACAAACCCGAACCTTTTGTCGATGTGCATCCGGTCGATGCCGCGCACTACAAACTGCTGCCCAACACCTTGGCCGTCATCGAAAGCCAGTGGGGATCAATGATTGCGCGTGTACAGATTACCGACAGCCAACAACAAGGCAACGTGTTTGTACCCATGCACTGGACTGAACAATACGCCAGCCAAGGCCGCATGGGAGCCTTAGTCAATCCGGTTGTAGACCCCGTCTCCAAACAACCGGAAAGCAAACACACACCCGTCAGCATTAAGACTTATCAACCGGTTTGGCAGGGCTTTATCTTGTCGCGCCGAGAACTGACCATTACCGAAGCGGACTACCTTGTCAAAATAAAAGGCGAGCAGTTTTACCGTTATGAACTGGCGGGGAAAACCCTGCCTGAAGACTGGCCTAGCTGTGTCCAAAAAAATCTGGGCTGCACAACTACCACAAGTTCTCAGTGGCAAGAATACCAAGATGCCGGCAAAGGCAATTATCGGGCGGCGCAGATTATCAATAATCAACTGGAAACCGTCATTTTTATCGCTGCCGATAACGATCTTCCCGAGCGCAACTGGTTAACCGGTCTGTTTGCAAAAACACAATTAGAGACGCCGGAACGGATGGCGTTACTGACAGGTAGACCGCCGCTGGGTACGCCGGATGTCGGCACTATCGTCTGCGCCTGCTTTAACATCGGTGAAAAAACCATACGGACAGCCATCAAGGAAAAAGGCCTAAAAACCCATCAGCAAGTAGGTGTTTGTCTTAAAGCCGGCACCAACTGCGGATCGTGCGTGCCCGAGATCAAGGCATTGCTGTAAGCCCGGAAAACCTTAAAAGATTGCCACTACGAAGAGAAAAAAGATTTCACCACGAAGAACACGAAGAAAAGCATTTTTGATACTGAAAATGTAAAACACTATTCTTTTTGGGCTAACAGGGCTTTTAAAAAAAAAGGGGTCAAAAAAAAGGGGTCTAGAAAAAAAGGGGTCAGGTCTTTCGTTATTACATTAGCATTTCGTGCTGCGCCAAGTTAGAGCTATCGTCTAATCCAACCTGTGCGAAAAAAGGGTCAGGTCTTTCATTATTACATTAATATTTCCTGATGTACCGAGTTACGGCTATCGCCTAATCCAAGCTGCGATCTGTAAAAAATCACCCCTTACACGCATTAAGAAAACAGGGTCAACTGATCTTTTTTCAACTGGGCAATACTTTCTTTTGGCAGGTGAAAAACATTTTTTAAAACCCGGTTCATCACCGAGATTAACTGGCGGAATTTGTAAGCATCATGATGGGAGTCTCCCGTTTGCTCGGAAGTGCGCCAACTGTCTTCATCGGATATGCGCAGCTCCACACCCAAGGTATGTTCCTGGGTTTTTTTATCAACCTGATTTCTTCGGGCATATATCGGTGTACCGGGAATCATGATCTTATGCGTTGCCGCATCCCGGTGGATAGGCAGTGAAAAACTGATTTTGCATTGAAACTTTCTGTGACCCAAAGAAGAGTGCTGGTTTTTTTTGGCATTCATGCTGAGCGCTTCATAGAACGTTTTTGCATTGGCAAGCAATTCCTGTTCGGTGGATGTTTTTTCATAGCCGGCACTTTGTGAAAGGCTAACCATCAATCTTCGCACCGCTTCTATCATGCTTTCAGGGTCATCAAACAGGGTTTGGGTGATGGATTGGGAGTTGGTGTTTTCCTGAAGAATAACACCTTTTTTTTGCAAGGCATGAAACAGTTTCAATGTATCATCCCGGTCTTTGAGTATAAAAGTGATGGCCAGAATATCCCTGATATCATAAGCTTCTCCTTCCAAATCTTTCCCTAATTTGGTCACCATGCTTTCAGGACTTTTTAATCTGGCTTTAATTTCAGTAATATTAACCCGAACGCCATCCCCGCTATCAAAAACAAAGCCGTTTTGTTGATCATCAAAGGTTATGGACTCTTTCAGTTTATGAAAAAATGAGGATATTTTAACAAAGGCATTTTGCGCTGATTCGCTGGCCGGAATGTGTTGCGGATTTTCCCAGCCATAATTAAACAGATCATCCAGGCTTTGCTTTTCAGTTTCCAGAAAAAAACCCAACTGGGCGTAATCATTAATATCTTGGCTCTCTTCTTCGATAGACTTGATCAAGTAACCCATTTTTAGCATGGAACAGGCCGTTTGCTGCCATTCCAGCGGAACCTCCCTGTTTTTACCCTGATAACCGGCAAATACCGTCGGATACTTTCTTGAAGAAGCCAACAGGAAAAGATGCCTTGGATCTTGATTGGCTATGTCTTGAAAATCGGTATCATTCAAGATCGTTTCTACCCGGCCAATGGCTTGCAGACAGTTGTGGTAAAGCTCGGCATTACCGGAATTCAGGGCAAGAAGTCCTTCAAGTTGCTTTTTAACAAACGGAAACATCCAGTTTAAAAAATAATTGTAGGTTCGGTTAACGTAAGTTTTTGCTCGTTCCTGCTCGCTTTCCTGTAGCTCGCCATTACCAACTATATCAAACCCCCGATTATTCATCATCTTGGCCGCCTGCCTAAGCGCTGTTTGATAATTATCCGCCGATAATAATAAATAAGGAGTCATCTCAACCCTATCCAGAATTGAGCCAAAAATCTCATGGTGCAGTTCCTGACTTGATGATCTAGGTTCCATATTTAATTTTCCACGGTTTACGGTTTATTTTTAAGCCATTATATTTAAAATATCAAAACCCGTGTAGATATCTATAGTAAACGTTCCCAAGTTTATCTCATCCCGACATCGAAACGAAGAAATGAGATAAGCCATCCAGCCTGTAGTTTGTCTTACAACACAAAATCCGCGCTAACCAACGCAGTGCCACCCACCAAGGTAATGGCTATTTCAAAATCAGCCACTTTGTCACCATTGGTATCACCGGCAAGAATCCCATTGAGATAATCCAACTGTCCTGCGATACCGGTAAACGTTTTTGCGCCAATGTAAGTAAAGCCCTGATCACCTGCCACCTTGCTGTTTGCATCGATACCGGCCAGATCAATTTTGTCAGCTTGGCTATGGGTAAAGTCGGTGATGCTGTCGCGTGTGTTACCTTTGATGCTTTCAAGCAGGGCATTAAAGTCGAACGTGTCAGCGCCTGCACCGCCGGTGAGTTTGTCGGTGCCGTTGCCGCCGGTTAAGAGGTCGTTGCCGGCACCGCCATTCAATGTATTGGCCGCTGCATTACCGGTAAGCGTGTCGTTGTAGTTAGAGCCGGTAATGTTTTCGATATTTTTAATTAAATCAGCACCGGAAATACCGCTGGCTTTGGCTTGGCCTGAAGCATTTAACGCTGATAAGTTGAGGGTTACCCCGACGTTACTTGTGGTAGTTGCGTATTGATAAGACAGGGTATCGGTTCCACCCAAACCATCAAGGCTGTTGATGCCATTACCGGCATAGATAACATTGTTAAGGCTATTGCCGCTTAGGTTGGCAGCGCCGCTTGCCAAGATGCGACCATTTTCTACATTCGCACCCAAGGTATAAGCGGCCAAATAACTATTAACAAGGTCTGTACCACCGGCGCTTGCCAAGGCATTGGTTTCGATGACAACATCACCTACATTATCGACAAAATAAGTATCAGAGCCATCGCCTCCTTTCATGATATCGGCACCGGCACCACCGTTCAAGGTGTCATTGCCAAGCAAACCTTTCAAAATATCATTGCCTGCCAGTCCATTTAAGGTATCGTAACTGCCACTGTCGATGGTATCCCCCGTTAAGCTGTCATTTCCCAATGACCCATTGATGATGCGGTCATCCCGTACCGGCGCTACATTGATTTTTGCCTGAATAGGCGTAGCTGAGAGTAAACCGCCATTATCTTTGGCTACCGCTGTAAACGCATTCAATGAACCGTTGGCATTGGTGGCCGGTGTCCAAAAGGCTTGGTGGGTGAGATCAATGATATTGTTGTTGCTGGCATTCCAAGCTGTTGCCGTGCCAGCGGAAGCACCAATCAATAACTTACCGGTGTTGACCGCTTTAATAACAAACGCCACTACGGTGCCATCAACATCCACTTCATTACCTTGTGCCTTAAGACTGGCAAAAGTAACCGGAATTGGGTTGTCTTCGTTGCCGCTGGCAACGGGTGCAGCAAACGCCGTTAACGTGGGCGCATCATTAATCGGCGTGATATTAATTGCAAAAGTTTGCTTGGCAAGCACACCGCCCTTACCGTCAGCGACACTAAAGGTAAAGCTGTCGGTGCCGTTAGCATTGGCTTTCGGTGACAATTTAATCAATCCATTATTAACATCGGCTTGGGTAAAAGTATTTCCTGCAATTAAGTTTATGTCGGCTTTGCTCAAGAGGCCTTTGAGCGGCAGCGTAGCAAGCGTGTAAGTGAGTTGAGCGGCTGTTTGCTCCAAATCAGTGATCGGCAACATCGTGGTCGTTAATGTTGCCAGAGCATCTTCCTGTGTAGTTAATACCTCAAAAGCAGGTATGCTGGTACCGGTTAGATTCAAGCTATAAGTCCCTGTGTCCAAACCACCAGATGAGGTCACATAAATTTTGTCACCGGTTTGATAGGTATAATCGATAATCGAGTTGAACGAGCCATTGCTATCGTCATTAAACGTCAACACACTGCCGTTACGAATAACCTGAAGATAGGTATCAAAGGCTTTAGAATCCAAGGCGATAGTTAAAGGCCGGGCATCTATAAAACCAATCGGCGTGTAAGCCTTGTAATAATTTCCGGCACTAAAAGGATTAAGGGCATCGGAACTGGTTAACGTACCATTAATAAGCGAAGGCGTTACGGCGGGGAGCTTGGGTGGGGTGTTTATATGGGTGTCGGTGATGATTACGCTGGCATTAGGCGTGGTATTATTTAGCAACACAGATACTGTGTTACTGTAGTAATTGGCAACCGCTAAATCGGTTTTGCCATCGCCATTAAAATCACCAACGCTAACCGATGTAGGGCGGTATGAGCCGGTAGCAAAATCCACCTTAGGGTAAAAGTCGGTATTGGCCGCATTGCGCAACAGCACTGACACAGTATTACTCCAGAAATTGGCAACCACTAAATCGGTTTTGCCATCGCCATTAAAATCACCGACGCTAACCGAGGAAGGGCGTGAGCCGGTGGTAAAATCCATTTTAGGGTCAAAACCGGTATTGGCGGCATTACGCAACAGCACCGACACCGTGTTACTGCCGGAATTGGCAACGGCCAAATCGGTTTTGCCATCGCCATTAAAATCACCGATGCTAACCGATGGGGGGTGTGAACCGGTGGCAACATCCACTTTAGGGTAAAAACCAGTATTGGCGGCATTACGCAACAACACTGACACCGAATTACTTCCGTAATTGGCAACCACCAAATCGGCTTTGCCATCGCCATTAAAATCACCGACTCTAACCGATTCTGGCATTGAGCCGGTCGCAAGATCCACCGTAGGATTAAAGTCGGTATTATCGGCATTACGTAACAGCACCGACACAGTGTCACTGGAGACATTGGCGACGACCAAATCTGTTTTGCCATCGCCATTAAAATCACAGACGCTAACTGAGGTGGGGTATGAGCCGGTGGCAAAATCCAGTTTAGGGTCAAAGCTGGTATTGGCGGCATTACGCAACAGCACCGACACCGTGCCACTCCAGGAATTGGCAACCACTAAATCGATTTTGCCATCGCCATTAAAATCACCGACGCTAACTGAACGAGGGTATGAGCCGGTGGTAAAATCCACTTTAGGCTCAAAACCGGTATTGTCGGAATTACGTAACAGTACAGACACAGATCCCGTGTTACTGGCCAAATTTGTAACTGCCAAATCGAGTTTGCCATCGCCATTAAAATCACCAACGACGCTATCCGATTCGACATGTGAGTCGGTGGCAAGATCCACTTTAGGTGCAAACGTGGTTGCACTAACAAAAGAATAACCGCTGCCTGTATGCAAGCTAATACCAACTGTTTCATTGGGGTCGTAACCATCTAAACTGGCCGCGTTAATAGTTAAGCTTGCGGTCGTTTGCCCTTGTGTAATGGTGAAACTACCGTTTTTAACAGCGGTAATATGTGTCCCCGCAGTAACCGTGTAATCGGTGTTTAAGGTGGCCGTACCCGACAAATTATAATTAATGGTTAAACCACCCGCCGGCGCAGGACTGTCCAAAGTCACTATAAAACTGCCAGCCGCGCCTTCTACCGGCGTGATGCCTGCAGTGATGGTAACCACAGGAATTGCCAGACTGCCGGCATAATTTGTCTGGATGTTGGCACTTAAAACACCCGTTGCTTCAATTGACCCCGTGCTGGCCTCCAACTGCCAATCACCGCCTAAAGCCGCAGAACCCGTTACATCAGTGGAAGCCGCGACATCGGCGTTGGTTAATGTTGAAAACAGGTTAATAAAATCCAAACCGCTTTGACCGGCTGCGACATTGCAACCGTACAACAAAATATCACCCGTTGCCGTCAAGCTGCTGCCAATACCGGCCAGTTGGCTGGTGTATTGCTTTAAGCTGCCGGTAGTTAACGTGCTTGAACCCAACAACAAACTGCCCGCACTGCCGTGAGAAATAATTTGCAGGCTTTGAAGTGGAACAAAATCTTGTTTGCTTGCGGCTAAGTTCGTCAGGTAATCGCTGATTTGTTTGAGCCCGTCAGACCCCGAATCCAGAATTAACACGGCCGTATCGGTATCGGTACCGATACCGGCGGCCAAGCTTTGCCAGTTACTAACCTGACTGTCGATAACTAACAAATTTTTAACGGCTGCGTTTACTTGAGTCATGCAGGGTGGCCTTTGCTGGATTTGGGGAAGAGTTAGAATTTAATATAAAACGGTAAGCGTCAGTGAGATGCACTTACTTGACCCTTGATGCATGAGCCTGTTTTTATATTAACAGAGGGGTGTTACATGACGATTAAAGCCATGTGTATAGGTCTTTTGTAAAAATATCACAAATATTCAATTACTGCGAATTTTATAATAAAATAGTGTGGTTATTTTTGCTTTGACACTGCCGCTAGTTAAGTGAAAGTTGTTTAAAAAACGGAATGCAATAGCTTCAGCTATTGCCTGTAAAAACAGCTAAAGCGGTTTTACTCCAGCCGCAGTATTATATTATTACGATGCTTAACTGTGAACAGTGACGCCGGAGCTTGGGAACGATAGGGTGGGAGTTATTTATTGCGAGTTACCTTGGCTGTTGCCTGCAAAACAGCTAAAGTGGTTTTACTCCAGCAGCAGTATTATATTTTCACAAGTATTCTATTTTAAAGCGTCCAAAATACTTATTTTCAATGATAATCAACACTTAGCTGGCAGGCAAAAAAAAACCCAAGACAATTATCTTGGGTTTTAATTTAAGAGCTTGGCA